>NZGD01000058.1 GCA_002690925.1 Rhodopirellula sp. | reverse complement strand
TGTGTGAAGTTGTGGAACACCCGTCAGGCAGGTTGTGATAACACGAAGGGTTACGTGTAGGTTGCCTCGTTGTCACTTAAGTTTTCTGTTGTTGAGGTTGCCATCGTTTGCATGATGCTTCATGGGTGTTCGATCCCGATTCGCAACGATGGTTGAAGCACACCGTGTTCTCGGAGTGTTACAATCTCCTCACGCAAACGTGTTTCGTTCGGGTGGCGCGTTGGTTGATGGTCAGAACAGCAGGAGTTTTTATATGTTGAGCTTCAGAGATCTCGGGACAAGGTCATGTGGGTTCATTGTGAGCTTGTTGTTGCTGGACGTCTGCCTCGTGTCTGGGGAAAATCATTGGTTGGCGGGAACCGGTCGGAGTGAAATCACGCCGACGGAGCCACTCATGATGGCGGGCTACGCATCTCGTAAGACTCCCGCTACGCAAAAAAATATTGATTTGTGGGCCAAGGTTTTGTTCTTGGAAGATCCAGAAGGTAATCGTGGAGTCCTGATTTCCCTCGACCTTGTGGGTATAGGGCGTGGGTTATCCCAACGTGTGTGCAAACGAATTAAAGATTCGTTTGGTATGGAACGTGGTCAAATCGCTATCTTCACCAGTCATACTCACTCGGGACCTGTTGTCGGTCAGAATCTCGCGCCAATGCACTTCATGCTGGCTGATGCTGCTCAGCAAAAGAACATTCTGGCGTATGCTGACCGACTCGTCGATGAAATTGAGACTGCGGTTGCTATGGCGATCAAGGAGAGTCGACCAAGTCGCCTCCAGTGGGGCAGCGGTAAATCAACATTTGCGGTGAATAGGCGGCAAAACAAGCCTTACGAAACGGTCGACGAAAGAAGGGCGATGGGCACTCTCGTTGGACCGGTGGACCATGACGTTCCGGTTTTAAGTGTGCGTGATCTGTCTGGAAAACTTTTTGCAATCATGTTTGGTTATGCCTGTCATGCAACAACGCTCGCTTCTGGTCAATGGGATGGAGACTATCCAGGATATGCTCAGGCCGACTTGGAAAAATCGTACCCAGAATGTACTGCAATGTTCTGGGCGGGGTGCGGTGCTGACCAGAATCCACTACCAAGACGCACGCTTGAATTGGCTCAAAAATACGGGACCGAACTAGCGCGTGCGGTAAAGGATGTGCTTGCGTCTCCGATGGCTGTCGTCGAACCTGAGCTAGGATCGAAGTATGTCGAAACGGCACTCGAGATGCAGGGAATCCCGGATCAGGAACAATTGGATCAGAACGTTAAGTCGACGAATCGGTATGAAGCTTCAAGAGCCAAAATGCTACAAGCACAGATGCTCAACCAAGGAGAGATATCCAACACCTATCCCTACCCGATCGCGGTTTGGAAGCTGGGCAGGGAGATCGATTTTGTGCACCTCGGCGGAGAGGTTGTGGTCGATTACGCGCTTCGTTTGAAGAGCGAACTCAATGGAACACGCACCTGGGTCGCTGGGTACGCCAATGACGTGATGGCATACATTCCTTCGCGGCGCGTTCTGGCCGAAGGAGGGTATGAGGGTGGAGGCTCAAATGTGTACTACGGATTGCCCGGGCTGTGGCACCAAGAATCCGAAGCAAAGATAATCAAGGCTGTGCATGATCATCATGAAAAGATGGACGCCGGAAAGCCCTGACTTGCAGTTTGTGTAGCAGTGCCTTTCTGCATTGCATCCCGAAGCTCTGAGACTGTTTTACGAATATGAAGTTGGGCCATTTTTGGCTGCTTTTTTGTTTTGCTTACGGGATCACTGGTGTCCTCAGCCAAGCCCCCCAGTTATGAAGCATCTCACTGGTTGGTCATTCATGGAGACCACATTCCCGGAAAGCGAGTTCGGATCAACTATCTTGAAGCTTACTGTAGGGCGGGTTCAACAGCTGCGGATTGGGGTCAGGACACGGTGGTAAGGCACCAGACACAGGTCATTTCAATCAACGAAGACAAAACAGTGTTAAGGCTGCGTGACAAGGTGAGCGACGGACTGATTGTTGAGCATGCGATCAAGGTGTGTGGTGACGAGTTTGAGTTTGTGATCTCGACGCATAATCCTACGGATCAGCCATCGGTAGCACATTGGGATCAGCCGTGCATAAGACTCGGTGACTTCACTGGGTTTCCTGATCGAGGTGGTGATCTGAATGATTAGCTGGGGCAGTGTTTTCTGTTTCTCAATGGCAAGCTGGTGCCGATGACGGAGGTCAACCCCTGAGCCATGAAGGCAAGGTACACTCCAAGTCGGGTGTGGTGCCTCAAGGGAGTCCCTCGCACGGATGTGAACCCGCGTCTCCTCAGTTCGCTCGTCCCCAGTAGCGGATTGATAGGTTGCTTCAGTATCGATAAAACGATGCTGTTCGCAGTGGCGTTGGGACCGTATCAGGAATTGTTGCAGGGGGTTGCCCGTTGTTCACATTCGATTTGTGAATCGGCGGTGTTGCGTCCCGTTTGAGCATGCAGATTCGGGGGCATATTTATCTAATGAAAAACAACGTACCACTCCTTTCGGAACGTTATAAATCTAACTTTCCAGAGCACTATCAGTGAGCGTCTGTGCGGTGCCCTGACATTCTGGTCGTTGGCTGCTTTGTCCTGAGTTCGAAGGTGTTTAACGAGAGAATCGCTTTGCTACTCGTTCAGGAACATGGGCTTGTCATCGCGTTGCGATGCAAGTTCACGAAATTGCTGAATCAGCAGTTTGCCCTCGGAGTCAATCAGGATTTGCTCTCCAGTTGATGGGTGATTTTCCGACTTTACGTTCCATCTTTTGATCGCATCTGCCTGAGCCGAAAGACGATCGGCAATGTCGGCGACGTAGTCATATTCGAGATCTCGAAATTCCTTGATCGCTTTCAACGATTTGCCAGCGATGTAGCGGACAACGTCGTAGGGGTCGGTAAGTAAATGCGTCAGGTATCTTGCCATCCAGTCAGATTTCGAGGCATCGATAGCTGGTTGCCAACCCATGTGCCACGCGACAATCGCACGAGTTCCCGCGTCTCCCCGTAATGCCCAATTCACGCCCGTCGCAAGTTTTGAGTCCATTTTACTCAATTCGGGCTTGTCAATTCCGTACCAAGTCTCCAAGTGGCTGGCAGTCCAGTCCAGAGTTTCGTTTAGGTGACAGAGGTTGCACGCATTCGGGCGTCCTGCAGCCTCATCTTTGGCAACATCAGGTGAAAACAGCTGGTGGCTACGGTTTGCCTTCATCAGGCCATAACTCGTGTGAGGCATGTGACAGTTGTAACAACGCGATCCACTGCTGGCTAAATCATGATGCGTATGGTTTTCACCGTAATCCTTTGCATTGTGACATTGAGTGCATCCATGATCGCCATCCATATCGATGGCAAGTTGATCGTTCGCCCAGTCCTCTGACGGTCGTGCATCACCCGACTCCTGATGCACTGCATGGCATGAAATGCAAGACATGGTACCCCGCAGGTAACAAGGGGATTCCGACAAACCACTGAATTCCCGACCTGTGACCCTTATCATTCCGTCGTCCCAGAAAACAGAGTCGTAAAAAGCGTCTGGATCTTGTCCTTGACGTTTTAGCAGAGCTTCACTGTCTGGATTGCAGCGATAGAGATGTCGTGATTCGGAAAGAGCCTTGCCGGGGCGGAACGTATGACCGTTGTTGCGGGTTGATGGGTCCAAGTGTGTCGCCATGGCATGACAGTTGCCACAAACTTGAGAGCTAAGGCGGTGGTCCAGGTCTCGAGGGTTGACGATTGGATCGAGCTGCGGGTTTCCTTGAGCCAACTTGGGATTGAAGTCGGCCCGGTTAACGGAGGTTCTATCTGAATCGCCAGATCTAGCTCTCTGAAATGCGATGTGTTCCTCACCCGGCCCGTGGCATGCTTCGCAAGAAATTCCAAATTCGGAGACCTTGGTGTCGAACACGAAGTCGCGTGACAGCAACTGCTTTGGGTTGGTCGTGTGGCATTGCAGGCAGGTGTTGTTCCAACGACCTACTTCGATGTCGGTTTGATCAGTAGGCGGTTCAAGAAAACAGCTCTTTCGCGGGACCCAGCGATCATCCTCCTTGAGGTAGACCAGCGGGAATTGACCCAGCATTCTGCCCTGCCCCATCGGGAACCAATACACTTGCATGTGATGCGAACCCGTGCTCATTACAATTGGCAGCTTGGCTCTTTCGCTGGGTGGAACGTTTTGTCCCTCTGGTTGCACGACGTTTGCAGGGACTTCAACCCAGCATAAATCACCCTGCTCGGTCATTCGGTAGGTTCGTCCATTAAACGTAACCGTTTGATTCTTAAAGTTGCCCATCACCGAGTCAGTGGTGGCCAGTTGTGTCATCGTGCGGTGATAAGAATCATGCCATGAGTTGTATTGTTCATCGTGACATTCCATGCATGCCGATGCTTTGGTGTAGCCATCGTCTGCAACTTCAATCGGCCGGAACGGTTCGTATACAGCCGCTGTGATCCCGATTTCTTCAGTGGGATCATTAACATCATTGGACCCAAGTGACCGCGGCTGTTCTGCGGTATGTAATTGCCATCCCACAAACGCTGTGAGACAGAGGCAAGGAATCAAGACTGCAAGGCTGAGCTTGCCAAGACGCGGATTCAAACGCAGCATGACCAGAGCTACCGCAAAGGCAACCAGCCAGAAAAATACGAAGATTGTCAACTCAATGTTCATAACAGCCTTTCACTGTTATTCCTGTGTTCCGGCCCGCACCCCGACGGGATGCCCTTTCTACCCATTGCGAGCTGGATTTTACTGCAGTCGCGGAATAGTTTCCTGACTGGATGGTGCCTGATTCTGCACTGTCTGTGCCAATATGAAATCGATGGTTGCTCGACCGGGGCTGGTCAACTTGCTGGTCCGTCATTCGACCAACACTTAGCATAGACGAAACTCCACAGTTTTCGCCAATTGGAATGTTTTGCAAACCGAGGTGCGAGCCATAAGACAACGCAAAACAGTGCTAAAATGTCGTTTTTTACGGCAACGTGGCGAGGCACATGGCCTCGCGTGGTTTCGTCGCATGCATCTCAGAATGCTATTCTCCTGTCCCACCTCGCCAGTTGTCCGTCTGGAATGGGGACGCGGGAAGGCCCACCGAATTGATGAGATTCGGATTAGCAATCTTGCGCCAGCCAAAACGCACCGTTTTGGGACTCTTCACTTCACTCGCTGAAACAACAACTGTGTTTCCATCAACGACAGCTTTTGCAGCGACGAACTTACCATCAGCCCCGGCGATCTGAAACTCAGTCAATGGGTTTCCATCACGGGATTTCAGTCCCTTGGCGGTATGCGCGAACGATAAATAAGCCTTTTCGCCTTTAATAGCCATTGATTTATAAAGGGGGCCCGAATAGGTCGTCCCTGCTTGTTCATACGTTTTGGCTAACGCCCATAAAGCTAGCCGATTGCCAACGTCAAGTTTGTTGCGGGGATGAATGTCAGCAATGTTGTCAACCAGATCAGTCGTCACGGCCATGCCAGTTCCCGGCATCTTTAGAGTCGCAACTTGTGCCTCCCACAATTTTGGCAGCTCTCCATCTTCGTAACGACCTGACCAGGGAGCGATTTGCACAAAGTAAAATGCAAGGTCTGGATTTTGAAACGCTTTTCTCCAGCCCCCAATGAGATCCTTCATCTTGCCCTCATATGCGAGGCCATTTTTTCTCAGGACATTTGTTTCACCCTGATACCAGATGACACCTTGAATGGGATATTGCACGATCGGAGCAATCATGCCGTTGTACATACCACCGGAAGTGCCGTTCGCGATTGTCCACGGCTCAATTGGGGAACCTCCCCATGAACTGTTGATCAGTCCAATGGGTACGTTCAACTCTTTTTGTAGTTTCAGTCCAAAGTAGTAAAGAACGGCAGAGAAACGTGGAACGCTGTCCGGAGTGCAAACCTTCCAGTCTGCCTTGATATCCGTTGCAGGTTCGTTGTTCTGGACTTTCGGTACATGAAAAAGACGAACCATAGGATGATCAGCATCTGCGATGGCTTCTGCTGATCCTTGGGTATTGGAGAGTACCCACTCCATGTTTGATTGTCCCGATCCGATCCAAACTTCACCAATAAGAACGTCCGTCAATTCAATTGTGTTTTTACCGGAAATGGTGATCGTGCGTGCCTTGCCATCTGCTTTCTGCGCACCCATGCTAACCTTCCATGTGCCGTCTTCACCTGTTTCGGTTGTTGCTACTTCGTCCCCCATGGTTACGGTGACTTTTTCACCCGCGTCTGCCCAACCCCAAAACTGAAGAGGGGAGTCACGCTGAAGAACCATATGGCTGTCCAAAATGGTCGGTAATTTGACATCACCACGACTGTTTGTTGCGTTGCATAAAATGAATGTGGCGCAGAGGCCAAGGCACAGAAGGCGAGCACTTTTCATTGTCGGTTTCTCAAAGAGAGTGTGGGAAAACGGTACCGACGAACCGATCGTTCGGTGAAGAATTCCAAGTTTAATCCTTTGCGAACACTCAAGCCACTCACCTCAATAATGAAGTCAGGCTTTTGGTACTTGTTATCGGGCAGGCCACGATAATGACGAATCAGCGCAGGGGGGTTTAGAGTTCAGAGTAAGGATTTTGAACGTGACTGCAGATGCACACCAATGTTGCCGGACTAATGACTCGTTGGCCGTGGTTCTCCTGTCATGAAGTGAAAAAATCGGCGTGATATTGGCAAGGCCAATGGTAGAAAAATCAGCAGGGAGACGTAGTGAGTTGCTAGTCGCCAACTGGACGCAACCGGATAGGTAGTGTCAGGACGATGTTGGTCGCCTGAAAACCAGGGACGTGCTACCTGTGCATATGCAACCATGATGTCGCCGATCGGAAGTAGGCCAGCCATGTAGTATTTCTGATCTGCTGACGTCCAAGGCAGTCCAACTGTTTCACCAGTTTGCCCTATCGCGTTTGCAACATCCGTGTCGCCGTAGATTTGAGCAACACCCATCATCAAGACCGTCGCAGAAAGACTGCGGCCAAAAATTAGCGGTCCACTATCTACGTCGCCAGGGCCTGAAATTCCCGATGGGTATTCAAGGAGGCAAGGTGCACCGAGAAAAGTCGTAACGAAACGGTCGCGAAAGAGACTGTATTGGTCTCTAGCAAAAGTCGCATTGATGTCCGGTAGCAAACGGAGCATGATTACTTGAGATGTTGCTCGGGCAGTACTGACATCCGTGCCATCATTTGTGTCTGCTGTATGAGGTAGTAAACCGGTTTCAGGATCGAGGCGTCTCGCTGCTGCTGTAAGCCAGTCAGCAATCACATCCTCATAGCGACTTTCATTTGTAAGTCGATCATAGGTAGATAGTGCGTGGAGTGCTGGAATCGAGTCGCATGGCCATGCCGATCCGGTGTAAGAGGGTAGGAACGGTGTACTCGAGTTTCTGATCGCATCGCTCAATGCATCACATTCAGCCCGTAGACGCTCGATCTGTGCCCCGTCTTGCCCTCCATGTATTGTTGCGATTCCCGCAAGTAAGTGGCACTTCCACGCTGAATAGAACATCCCATGATTCGGAGCTAGATGCTTTGGGAATGGTGTCCTGGCTTGTGGAGAATCCAGTTGAGCCAAGCACCAGTTCGCTTGTTCTATCGCCTCAGCAGCACATTGAGGCTCTCGCATGGCCAACTCAAGCCAAGTCAGGCCATGGAACAGATAGCTGAAGTAGTAGCCCTCTGGGAAAAATTGCTGCATTTTGTTCGCAGCGTTCGAATCAAGTGCTGTTCGATTGGCATTCAGTTGAAGCCGTAAAGTAGGAGGTGTTTGTTGATTGTCAGCGACGAGTGGAGATGGTTTGTAGAGTCTGGTATTGAAGAATAACAACCCTGAAACCAGGCTGAGCCACACAGCAAAGCCTATCTTTTTGAGTTTCCCCCATTTGTTTGGTTCGTGTTTGTCGCTGAAGATGGCTTCGGTCTGTCGATTGATGGATCGCGATTCGGGGGCATGCGATGTCTGGCTTGATGCTGTTGCTTGAGAACGCATCGTTCACTGCCACGTCTTAAGCACATCGTCAACAGGGCTTGTGATTTCGCTGTTGGTGGATAGCCGTGCTGAAACACTTGGGGATGGTGATACTGAAGTCAGCATCGTTGGTGGTTTTACGGAGAAGATTTCTCCAGTTTGGCGCAAGTTCCCTGACAAATTTGATGTCGATAGTGTGCGTTGGTCGACTGGTGCCTGGCTGTCAGTCAATTTGAAGTGAAAAAGCGAATCCGGCACATTTGAACGCAGGGATCCGAACCAAGGATACGAAGCTGGTTGGGATGATTGGGGACGTAGTTGGAACGCGAGTTCCCCCTCGCTATTTTGCTGCGTCGCGAGCTCGTTAATGACCCGAAGTGCATCAAACGTTGAGATGTGTCCGCTTGCATCCTGGTCGAAGTTGCGATTGGGCCAGTTGTCGACTGTTAGCGGATCAGTGAGTATTCCTGTCAGTGGATCACTGAAGAAATTGGCGGTGAGTTCATTAATGATATGCAGTACATCCAATGGGGAAACAGACCCGTTGGCATCGATGTCGTTTGGATTAATTGGGTTTTGCCACGCTGCACCACCCTCGATGTATAGGATTTCCGATGGACTGCTTAGGCTTGTCACACCTCGTAGAAACCGCTGACCGTCCACTAGCGGTGTGCCTAGCCGCCATGTTGCGGTGTCCTCGAATATCATGCTGCGTTTTTCTTCGAGCAATAATTCAACGCGTCCGAAATCTCGCAGGTCTGGTAGCACCATGCGGCTTTCTTCAGGAAGCAATATTTTGTCAGTCGCAACCCCGATCCAGCGATCTCCCTCAATCTCAAGGACGGTTCCGTCCGTGTTCTTGCTAAGTCGGATATCAGCGTCGGCTTCACCCAATTGCAAACTTAGTAGATCGGCGTTCGTTTCGAAGCTCGACAGTCCGACACCAAATGAAAATGTCCGATCGGTAAGACCGTTGTCAGCGGTCGTGTCAAAGTTTCCGTCCAAGCCAGGGTCCTCGACGATCACCTGTATTAATGCCATTCCTGCTTGATCAAGATTGGGACGAAATAAAAGATCAGCCTTGGTTTCACTGCTGGCATAGTTGATGGATGGCTGGCCAGTCACCAGCGGTTGTTCCGAAAGTGCGGTAATCCGTACAGTTTGCGTTTCACCTCCACCAGACGTGATGCCAGTGAGGGGTACTGTATGTGCCCGCGAGAAGGAAATAAGTTTGCCATTCTTATTGGTGCTTGTGCTGCTGCCTCTGGCGCCCGCGATCAGGGAACTGCCAGTGGCACTGATTGCAGTGCGCCAGCCGAATGATCCGTATGCATCTGGACCATGGTGTTGTTGGGTCAATTGCCAATCAGATGTTTGATGGTCAAACTGAAAAATACTGACCTTCCCGCCCTTGTTTGCAACCTCAGTGCTTGCACCTGGTGATCCAACAAGTAACGTTTCTCCATCTTGGCTGAGAGCAACTGTGGCGCCAAGTTGTTGAGCACTCGCCGTGCCTGTAATGGCATTCCCATGAGGCAACCACTGCGCTGAATCGGCGTCAAACCGAAGAACTTCGACAAGGCCGTTGCCAAATAAGTCAGTTTCAGTACCCAGTTGGGGTGCCGCCAGGGTGATCGTCTGGCCGTCTCCTGAAATCGAGGTGGCGCTTCCGTAGCTGCCCTCACCTTGAATGCGATTTCCTACGGCGGTCCATTGGAATGTTTCGGCGTTTCGCTCATATACCTTTGCAAAGCCAGTGCCACTGCACCCGCAACCCGCAATGGAGTGGATCAAGCGGGTACCATCAAAGTTCATGGCAACCTGACTTTGTGCTACTTGGTTTTTTACATCCTCCGTCACATCCTGACCCATTGTGAGGTCGCCCTGCTCCAGATTCCACGCAGTCCCGTCAAATCGGTGCACTTGTACGTTCGGAATGCCATCACTGTCTGCTGTCGCAATCGCGAGTAGGTCTCCAGTCGAATCCATCGCTAAACTTGCAACAATGCCTGGGGATGTGATCGGTGTGTCAAGCGAAGTCCATGTCGCTAGTTCTGAATCGAAATCCATGATGGAAACCGCTCTGCCTATGCTGACTGCAATTCGTGTGCTACTGTCATTCAGACTCACTGCACGCCCCAGTACAGTTTTGTCATCACCCACCAATTGCTGTCCAATTTGCGTCCATGGTGAGAGTTCATCAGATCGCTGATAAACCTCCACATAACCGACGCCGGTATCGGTGCCGCCCGAGGCACCCACAATCATGCCTGTCCCATCGGGGGTCAGATCCAGCGATGAGGTGAAAATGGATCCGTTGTGAAGTGCACCATAATCGCGACCCGCCACCGTCGGGCTAGATGCCACAATCGATGCTTTCGCATTCAACTCATGTGCTACTGATTCGGGCTGTGCAAGCGTGGGTGGGTCATTCACACTGGCGACATTTACGGTGAAACTTACCGTCATTAAGCCATTGTCGGAAATCGTGGTGTTATCGTTGTCTGGACCTGAGTCTTCGACCGTCACAACAATGGTGACGGAGCCATGGGCATCTGGCGTAGGTTGAAGTTCCAGAATGCCCCCAGACTGCCCGGCTTGGTAAATCACTGTCGGTTGAACTACCAGCGACTCGTCCTGACTTGACGCACTAATCCGAAGAGAATCGGGTGAACCCGCACCCACACTGATACCGCTCAGGATGACCGTTTGTATGTCTGCATCTTCATTTACCGAAAGATCTGCAATGGGGTCGATCGTCGGAGAGAAATCACCTGCGAGCAGGAACCGATCCTCTAAATTTTGGATTCGAAAATGAGAACCTGGGCGTCTTTGCCTAGGCCGCCGGCGGCTCCGAAAGAAATTTCTTTTGATTGATTTGATGATGGTGTTTTTCACAGCACGTGTGCCGTCAGGCATGTCAGCAGATCGAATGTTGGTTAGCTGAGTTTTCGTAGATGTACCAACCATGCTAACGATTCTACGAAGGGCTAGGCAATGACCTTTTCTGGAATGGGTGGGCATGGTCCCATGAAATGCAGACAGATGAATGCCAGCGAAAGATAAAGCCAGTGCAAGATAGTGGGGGCGGGTATTTAACTCCTCCAATACGCGGATCTGTCTAGTCTACACACGGCCATCCGCAGCAGACGGTTTCTTTCGAATATTTGAGAGGCTTTACCACGTTTGTGCGAGTCAGGTTTCCGTTTTGAAGCAACTAGTTGATTGATTCGGATGTCTGAAGGATGAAAGAAGACGGTGTCTGCTACGTTCAGGGTTAAAAGCAGGTCGGAAACAGAGTTTGCAATCTTGCCTTTACCCATGTCCTAATGATGCGACAAATAGCTCAGGGTCTCCATTTACCCACTGTCGAGTTGGCATACCCTCGTGGGGCCAGAAACCAGAAACCAGAAATGGCCAATTCCTGCGTCTCCCACGGTAAGAGCAGTGGATAAGAGAGGGGGCCATGATGGCGAGCGACGCTCTTTTCAAGCTTTCGCGTGATCCGCATTGGTCCTGCTTCCGGAACGGACGTTGCGTGACTTGCTCCTGAATTTCTTGAATCGCAAACAAGCAAATGATTCGCCCGTTTAATTTCCGTAAGTTTCTTGGCTCACATAGGTGGTCGTACCCATCTACTGTAGAAAATCCAACGTTGGTGACCTGGGTAATCAGCTCCGGCAAGATTCAGAGCACCATTTTTGAAGATACTTCTTGTGGTCAAATTCCTGTCGGCGAAGGACCTCCTCATCTTGCATGTGATTGATGGTCGTTTTGTAAGATTCAAAACGCGAGTTGCATGGCTTCGCTTAGCCCGGTGGTTGGCGTATCGACGGTTTATAGTGGTTAGCCTTGTATTCCTGATAATTTTGAAGTGAGTTGTGGCGCCTTTGTCAATGATCACGACTGCTGTGTGCTGGGTGGAATCTTACTCATCTTGAGTCGATGAGTTGAATGAGACTACGCCAATTTTTATTACCAATTCTCTTATCTTAAGCAATGACATGTTGAGAAAATGTACAAGTACTATTGTGCTGATGTGGTTGCTCGTCGCACCTGTTTCGGCAGGCTTGCCCTTTAGCATGGAGGGTGGATGTGATGGCGATGTATGTGATTCTGAAGGTTGTGATGGTTCACCATGTGGTAACTTTTCAGAGCGGGCCTTTCTATTTGCTTGGCCTGGTAACAGTGCCTGTGACTTGTGTCTGAATTACGCTGAACCGTTGGTAACAGATCGACCTGACTTCACGGAAGCATCGAGCACGGTCGGACGTGGGGTAACGCAATTTGAATTGGGTTATACCTACGTGCGCAATGATGTCGCCGGAACTGATCAGCATTCAGCTCCTGAGTTGCTGATCCGCAGGGGCGTTTGGAAAGACTGGCTAGAGTTAAGAGTTGCCTATACGGGGTTGGCGATTGCCGATCCGATTGATGACATCACAGGAAGCGATGATTTGTACTTGGGTCTCAAGATTGGATTGACCCCGCAGTCTGGTTACCTGCCAGAAATGTCGATCATGCCACAGATGCTTGTTCCAACAGGCAGCTCGGCATTCACAAACGATAAGATTCTGCCCGGGGTGAATTGGCTTTGGGGTTGGAATCTGAGTGAGCGATGGGCTTTTGCGGGCAACACGCAAGTCAATCGGGCAGTTGATGATAGTCAGCCCAGTACTTTTACAATCTGGACTCAGTCGCTTGCTCTCAGCACCTCCTTGACCGACCGCTTCGGAGTTTATGGTGAGTGGTTTGGCTATGCTGCCGAGAAAGGTGTTGAAGGTCTTGACGAACAGTACTTGTCAGGAGGCATGACTCTTCTGTTTGGTAATAATGTGCAATGGGACTTTCGAGGCGGAATGGGTTTGAATGATGACTCTGATGATTATTTTGTTGGTACTGGGCTTTCGTTGAGGTTCCTGTAGGAACGCGACTTGAGCGGTGTTGCCATCGCGATGAGTTGGTTTCGTCAGGCGATTCGACGTTCAGCGTTCGGTCCGATCTCCGATCGTATTCCTCAGCGGTTTGTAACGTTTCGAGCGTTCTGTTTGGCTTAGCCGCGTCCCCGTTCGAGAATTGCCGCCATCAAAATGGCCAGCAGGGATCTGAGTTCATCATCTTCCGGCATGTCGCTCAATTTATCGAGGACAAACTTTCCCTCAAAGATTGCTGGCTTTTTGGTGAGACGCAGTAGTGGCGTGCCATCTGGGCCTGAAACCAAATAAGTCGGATTGATCAGATAGATCGCAACCATGCCAACCAATGGTATTTCCCCAAGCAATGATTCCAGAATTTTCTTGAAGGGGTTCTCCTCGGACATGGTCATGTCGATTTCTTCGTTCTGCCTGATCTCATAGTGTGCCGACCAGAGTGAACGCATGCCCTTTCGACGTACAGATCCCCAGTCATTGCCGTGCGCATCAGCAATGTGGTAGTTCGCCGAAAAATCGAGTACTCGATCCGCTCGCATTGTAAAAATCAGTTGGTTCTGGTCCGGGCCGCTGTAGACGTCGATCTGTTCCTTCAGCTTGAGCATCTTCTGTTTGATGAACATGATCACGTTGCCTTCAGCGTCCGTGGCAGTGATTCGTTGTCCCAATGTTAATAGCTTGAAACTAAGGTCGATCGGATATTGCATGGCTACTTTCGCGATTGTTGATGCGGTTTGAGAATGCAATCGGTGGGATTGCGATCGCGTGCATCGGACTGAAATGCATCACGGTGAATTTCGGTAAAGGCAGCGGGCGTAGGAGTGATCTGACAGAGTCTAGTGTTTTTGCTATGCCCAAGCCACAAGCGGGAGCGTTCAAGGGTATGGGGGACGGGAATCGTTTGGCAGCAGCAAACTGCAGGGTGGAAGGTACAACGCCATTTAAACTTGGCTGCTGTTTCGCATGACTCAAACGTCTCCACCAGTATATACCTTGCCGCTTGTGCCAATTCCGTAAGTCATTGAGCAGGAGTTGCCTGATTGTCTTGTTCAGCGAACCAGAAGTTCACCTTGCGCCACGAGGACCGCGTTTCCGGCCATCAGAACGCGATCTCGTTCAATGGTAAGGTGTACTACACCACCACGCTGTGATGCTTGAAAAGCAGTGAAACGATCGCGACCAGTGCGTTTCTGCCAATAATGAGCCAGGCAGCAGTGTGCCGAGCCCGTAACCGGATCTTCGTCAACTCCAACAGCAGGTCCGAAAAATCGTGATAAAAAGTCGAATTCAGGATTTGTTGAGGTGCTCGTGACAATGATGCCGCGGCAGTCAAGTTTGGCCAGTTGATCGAATTTGGGAGTCAATGACCGTAGTTCATCTTCGGTTTCCACTTCGACCACATAATCATATTCGCTTTTGCCAACGTAGGCTGGCCTAACCGAAAGGCCTTCAAGCAGGTCGGTTGGTGGGGGCGTCGGTGATTCAGGTTTCAGGGGGAAGTCAAGTTGGATTCGGTCTCCGTGTGCGACTGCAGATAGAACACCACTGCGGGTTGCAAAATCCATGCCTGATTTTTCTTCTCGAAGTCCTGCGTGAATCATTGCAAAGGCTGATGCGAGTGTTGCATGACCACATAGGTCCACTTCGACTGTTGGTGTGAACCATCGCAAGTCGAATCCGCCCTGAATCGGTACCACGAAAGCTGTTTCAGAAAGATTCATTTCCATGGCTATATTTTGCAACCAGGTGTCATCTGGCCATTGTGAAAGTAATACTACCGCCGCTGGGTTCCCACTAAATGGATGGTCAGTGAATGCGTCAACGATGAAATAACGAATCAGGTCTTGGTTCATGCGTTCGAGTCCGTTAGCCCATAGGGCTTGCGGTGGTGGCTGGATGGGAATGGTTGTTGGGGTGTGCCAGCAGGGTTCATTGCAATAGCTTTGTCATCTGTTCGCCGATTGCTTTTCCCATCAGATAAAAACTTTCTGCATTGTCGAACCAACGTTCGTTGGATGGATAACGGGAAGCGTTCTGGGCGTCTTCGGCCGGCCAAAAATCACGAGTCTCCACGTAGGCAACATTACCTTGGTACTCCGGTAATGAAGCGATCTGTTTTTGGGTCTGAATGATGCGTGGAAACTCGGTGTCGTTTTGTCCGCCTCTGCCTGTCCCCACAATGACGAACGGCAGTTTGGGCGTCTTGAGATCAGTCCGGAGATCTGCGATGAACGCTTTAAGGCATTCGCCGTAGAGTTCAGGGTCGCTGTCCTTTTCTCCCGCATTGAGGACAAAACCAGCAATTTCATAACCTGCTTCGTTTGTGTAGTCCGGGAATTTGTCACTCAAAGACGCAAGAGACTCATGAATCTGTTTCAGCAGATTCGTGTAGGCAGCCCCCGGTTGCTGTCCGGGGATGCCAGCGTTTGGTGGTTTCAAATCGGATGCCAGAGAGGGTGTGCCGAGTGCTGTTTTAATGATGCAGACTTGTTGTTCAATTTGCTCGCCCAGCGTAATCCCGAAGCTGAGTTCGGAGCCGATGCCCCGCTTGCGATCGCCACCATACCCAATCCCCAGAGCACCAGACTTGGGGGCTCGACGATCAAAGTGAATCCACACGTCTGAGCGGGTTTTCCATTTGCCGGTCTCATCGAGCAAGTGCCGATAGTCAGACGCATTGTCCTTATCAAGAACCAGATGGTCCAGTGTTCCACGATTCTGGCCTGGTCTTGGCTTGATGGAGTCAACCACGATTCCACCACCGATGTGTGACCAGCCGCCTGCCATGATGAAAACCTGAACCGGGCCGTGGACTGGTTTGATTAGATCCAGCTGTTGCAACACACTAAGGACAATTGGTGGGTACAGTGGTTTGCGGTCAAAGTAAAATGGATCCGCCCCATGTCCTGCTGGTTTGTCCATGTCGATGAGTTTTAAGACATGATTGTACATGTCGTTGATTGGAACACCTTGCTCTGTCATCACTTTTGTCGCGATGGTGTTGTATTCAATTTCAGATCCCATCTCAAATACGCCAGTGGATGAGTGACGAATGGGAGTGGTGCTCGCCCAGATGAGTTTTGCTCCAGTTGCTTTCAAGCGAGTGACCAGGACGCGGAGATTCTTTTCGTAGATGGTCGGCGTCGTTGTTCGGATGCCACCCACCTGTTTAGGTAGGATGCGGAACGCTTTCATGTTGGGAGCTCGGTAGACGAGGTCGCCAAGTCCCAAGTTGAAGTGAATCAGGTCCCAGGTTTCATCGCCAAGTATGGCGTCCAGATTCTCAATAGCATGATGCGTATTCCAAACTTCGCCAGGTTGCATGGTCGCGAATTTCAGATTGACACGACCCTGCAGAATAGAGGCCGCGTTATTGGCTGGTTGGGAGTAGATGCTGTCTCCCAGGAGCAACACGTTTGGGATCGAAGTGACTTCAGACGTGGGCTCAGCGGCGAGCACACCCGAACAGGCAGCCATCATCAGTAAAGCTGCGGTCAATGAGATGCGTATTAAGATCATCATTCGATTCAGGTGAGGATCTCCGTCATCCTTCCGGTGCTGTCTGCAAAGTTTTCGACAGGTACATCGACGGCGTTGAGCATGCTCACAAAGAGATTGGATAAAGGAACCTTTTTGTCACCCTCGAACGCGTGAAGGTTTCCATGCTTGAGGCCAAGATGATTTCCGCCTGCAAGGTGAATCGGGTAATTGCGGGTGCTGTGCGAGGCATGGGGATGCGCCGATCCCCAGAGCACGATTGTGCGGTCGAGCATATTGCCTGCGCCCTCAGGTGTGTCACGTAATCGATTCAGGAAGTACGCATGCTGCTCGGCTCGCCAGTGGTCCCATTGGCCGGAGTATTCGGGGGGGCGTTTATGCGCGATGTCGTGAGTGGCTCCTTTGTATCCCAATGCATACGTGGCGTAATTCCACATTTCGCTGTCTGACGATTGTTCGCTTTCCAACATCAATGTGGCGAAACGTGTCGAGTCGGTTTGAAAGGCAAGGTAGATCAAGTCGTACATGCAACGAATGTATTCTTGGGGATCTTTGTGGGATACCTCGAGATTCAGGCCTTTGGTATCAACTTTTGGCAAGGGTTGGTGTGTCCATTGGCTGGTTCTTTCCACACGTTTTTCAAGGGCTCGGATCGAGTCAAGGTACTCATTCAATTTCGCTTGATCTTCTTTACCAAGATTGCGACGGAAGCTGCGACTGTGTTCCATCATTAGATCCAGAATGCTGGCTTCTCGCTTAAGCCCAGCACGTACTTGTTCAATCCCTTTGCCTTCATAGGGGAGAAAAAGACCATTGAAGATTTGTTGTGGCCTGTGCATCGAGGGAATGGGGCGCCCCGGGCCTCGGTGCGATAGCGTCTTGCTGGATCCGTAGCTCCCCGTGCCGCCTTCTGTTCCCAGTACCAACGAGGCATAGCGTGTTTGGTGTCCATGAGTATTTGCAGCCAGTTGGTCGATTGAAATGTTGTTTGTTTTTTCCTGCTCTGTCATGTCAGCGCCCGTGGCAAATACATCACCAGAGCTGTGTCCGCCCATCGACCAGCCGCCCTGGTGGTCAAGCCCACGCAGGTATGAGATTTGATCTTTCATTGGTTCAAATGGCCGGGACGATTGATTGAATGTTAAAGGCCCCGGTTTGCTGCAGGGCCACCAGCTCCAGTCGTGGTGCGGCTTGTTTGGAGAGGGGACTCCGCTTGCACCATTGGGCATGTACGCACCGTATGCAAAGTAGCTGACCAGCATGCGTTTTGGCAGTTGGTCTTGGTCGTCACTCTGCCCCCATGCCTTCTCAGTGTTTGAGTGCATTCCGTTCAAGAGTGGTAAAGCTAAGGCTGCGCCACCTCCCGTGATGAGTTGGCGTCGGCTGATTTGCCAAGACTTCTTGCTCATGTTGTTGACTTGTATTGGATAGACTTTTGGCATTTTTGTATCGACCCTTGGTAGGGTGCAGGTTTTCAACTGTTATTGATCATCCTGAAAAGTTTCGCTTTGGCAGATCAGCACGATCATGTCTCTTAGACGAAAATCATCTTTTTGTAGTTTGTCCATCATTTGTTTCACTTCAAATCGATCTTGCCAGTCAAGTTCACGACCGAGTGCATAGCTGAATAGCCGTCGAACGATGTTCTCTGCAATCTCGTTCTTTCGGTTGTTCAGCAAGTAGTTCTTCAAGTCGTCCAAACTGTGGACCATCTCTCCGCTGGGCAATTTTGCTGTGGCATCGACGGGCTCTGTGTTGATGGATGCCAGATAGGTTTGGTAACGATGCATGTCGCCATGAATATGTTTCTGAAAGCCACTGACTCGAGTTCCAGCTTTGGGGACTTTGGGTTGAAATCGCCCGGTAGCATTATAACGTTCGAAAGGAATTCCCCAGGGATCGAGTCGGAAATGGCAGTCGTTACAACTTTCTTTTTGTCGGTGTTTTTCGAGTAAACCCTTGATGCCCACCGCATTTTCACTTGATTCTCCTGCTGATTCAGATAACGCAGGAACATCAGCGGGTGGTGGTGGTACTTCGTCACCCAGAATGGCTTCCCTCAGCCAGACTGCTCGATAGACCGGATGTGGCGCGGAGCCCGTTCCATTGGCCAGTAGAACTGAGCCATGTGTGAGGAGCCCGCCCAGACGCGACGTGGGTTGAAGCGGCACGACGCGAAATTGATCGCCTTGAACTTTGCTGATTCCGTAATGTGACGCGAGTGGCTGGTTTAGATAAGCGAATTTAGAATCAATAAGATTGGTTGCGGGTAAATTCTGTTGAATCAGTTGCTGAATAAAACCGATCGTTTCCTGTTGCATGTGGTCCCGAATCGTGGGACGGTAAGGTACCTCGGTGCCAGCACGCTCGCCGGCAGAAACATAGTACAAAAAGCGTGGAAATAAAGTGCGATTGATGGGCACCGTTTTCATCTTGGCCAGACTCAGCCATTGCATTGTAAAGTTTTTGACGAAGTCAGCAGATCTTGGATCAGACAGCATTCTGAGTACTTGCTCTCCCACAACTTTTTTGTCAAGCAACTTTTTGCTGGCCGCCAGTTGCATCAATTTCTCGTCAGGCATGCTTCCCCAAAGAAAATAGGACAGGCGGTTGGCGAATTCGTATGCCTGCCGTTCTTCGTTGCCCGTGTTCTTGGTGTGGTAAAGAAACTGAGGTGAAATGAGCACCATTGCCAAGGTTTCACGGATTGCCGCCTCTTGTGTTCTTAGTTCCGGAAGCAAGGTTTTATAAATGCGTGCGAAGGAATCAATGTCCTGCTCCGTTGCCGGTCGTCGATACGCACGCGAAATGAATTGTGTGAGTACGTTGCGGATATAAGCCGGCGGGTCCTTCTCCTGTAGTGGCGATTCAAACAGGATGCGTCGATGATGGTTTGGGGGCCAAACATCAACAACCGGTGCTTCGAACTCCATCCAGTTGATCACCGCACGCGGCATCGCAACATTTCGGTTACCATCATTCAGCGTTCCATCGTCGTACAGATTTTGCGGAGTGATCACCATGGTGCTCGGTTGACGAACACCATTTTGCAGCTTGCCCAATTGGGCAGGATGATTTTCTATTCGGCCGTGAAACTCTATGATTCGTGCATTGTCAGGGGTATTGCTCAGACGTACTGTCCCTACAGGTTCCATCTGTTGAGTGGCGCTATTCACATTCAATGTGAATCCCATCACCAAACGAAGGGGCAGTTCTTTGATACCTGGTGGCAGAATGGCCGAAGCCTGCAGGCGAATTCGGTATTCACCCGTGCTTGGGACGCTCCGTAGCCCCATGCCTGTTGCAGGGGTATTGCGGCGGTTTCCCCAAACACCTACTTCGTCACCGCCAAGCCCTTTGTCGAGACCATGTGGCTTCCACTCAGTTCTCCACTGATGGATTTCAGGTTTATCGGGATTGACGATGGCAGCTTCCATCGCGCGGCGACCTGCTGCCAGATAACGAGCTACTTGCTCCGGTCCCAACCGCATCATGTCGCTGGTGTTATTGAATCGATAGGCGATGACGGGATCCTTGGGAAGATCTTCCAGAAGGTTCAGTTCGAAACCTAGTAGGTCACGCATCGTATTTTGGTATTCAAAGTTCGTTAGCCGACGGGCCGTGGTGGTAGAGTGTTTTTCCGCTCTGTGGTCGGCAGACGAGTGCAGTTGAAATTCAAGCCACTTGCGAATTTGGTTGACCGCTTCTTTTTCGGGCCTCGGCCGGTCAGAAGGGGGCATTTCTCCGCTCTCGAGCACCGATAGGACCCGTTCATAGACTTCTGCCGCGTCCTGTGACAAAGGAAACTCTTGTGGCAAAGAGGAACCACCGATTCCAGTCAGGGTGACATCTCCTTTGCGGGTATTTGCGTCATGGCACTGGAGGCAGTGTTGAGCAAGGAAGGATCGCGCAGTTGAGCCGGTATTTGCGACACTTGATTGGGCCGTTGCTGTAGTCGCAATTAACCAGCAAGACGCTACAACATAAATTGAAACGCCATGCATGTGAGTATGCAATTGACTCATCTTCGCTAATTTAAGTCGGTAGGAATTCGCTGTTTTCATCAACATCTCGAGGATGCGATTACCAAAAAATGTTGCTGGTGAAATTTGTCGGTATGACATTTGGGTCAAGAGCCAAAACGATGCCACTTAACAAGCCCGAGAAGGCAATCGGAGTCGAAACAGACCACTTGGAGTGTTCGCTCCACAAAAGTCCATTGTAATCAAATTAAGCCACTTGGGATGGGGATGCCGTTTTGCAGCCAGCGTTTGGGTGTGAGGTGACTTTTCGGCAGTTGATGATACTCAGTACTTGGGTACTCTTCGGCGGGGGTCCTCTTCGGCGGGGGTACCCAAGAGGTTTAACGCACGGCAAGCTGTCCCCTTGCGGAATCGATTGAACGCCCGCGGTCAATGAGTTCGTTGAGACGCTGTCATTGGCATCTGCGGGCAGCTTTTCATGTGGTACGGATATGCCTGTGACGACAGGGCGTCGTTGTGGTTGAAGAGTGGTTCATCGAAATGTATTTGACGTAGGATGCTGCTGGATCGGGGCTCATACTGGAGTGGGGCCGCGGACCACGGTGCGCGTTCCAGCAGGAGTTCCAGGTTCAATGGAAAGCAGTAAGCTTCCTCACTGTGAATACCAATGTTGGCGTAGTTGGTATTTCCCCATGCGTGACTGTAGCCATGTCAGAAAGTTATTTGAAGCTGTTTGTTGGGGGCATTGTGATTCCGCAGAGTGTCTATCGACGGATTCCTTGGTTTTTGGTCAGCGGGTTGGCACGATTCAGACGGTATCGATTTGATACCGTTATCGTCTGATTTGAGACTCAATTTGCGTAAGGCTCGTGCCGTGATAAGCCGCCGCAGATCGAGTAGCGGTAAGCCGGCGGGTGTGTTGGAATCAGATGTTTAGACTGTAGCGATGGTGTTGACTGTGACTTTCATTCGTGTGCTGACCATGATTCAGTCTGGAGGTGAGGTAACGCTGTCCAATTTACGCAGCTCGAATTATTCGCGGGGCTCGGCGTATCATTGAGGCATATAGTTTTCCGAGGCATCCTGCAGTCAAGTCTTGGGTTTTCTGTGCCTCGTTGATTTTACACACATTGTTTTTACGGCAGTCCGTAACACGATTGCACCTCCCTAGCATGTCAACCAATTCTGAATTCACTGTTTCGGATGATACTTCTCGGAAGCCGAGAGAGTGGTATTTGTATGGCTCCATTGCAGACGGCCAGAACTTTCAAGAAGTTCACATCAATCGTCCCGGCTTCAGAATTGGCAGACGCTTCAACTGCGACTTGCAGTTGACATGGGCGACTGTCTCAGGCACTCACGCGGAGTTCAACACCGGGGCAGATGACCGACTGGTTCTGAGAGATCTTGATAGTACCAATGGAACATTTGTTAATGGGAAACGCATTAGTGGCGAAGTGGTGCTGAAGGAAGACGATATTGTCCAGTTAGGAGCCTCAGAGTTTCGGGTACTCACACGGAGTGCCAATGAAGCACAGATTGATGAAACCATTGATTTTAGTTTTCTTCCATCTCAGTTGGTTGCTCTGGAAGACCTGATCCACGGGGCCGCGTTGGTTCCCCACTATCAGCCGGTGGTTAATTTGACTGATAAGAGTATCGTCGGTTATGAGGTTTTGGCTCGAAGCGATAATCCCGAACTTTCGACCCCGTTTCAGATGTTCAGTCTTGCCGAGAAACTGGAGCTTTCAGATGCATTGAGTGTGGCGTGTCGTGCGGCTGGCTTGCACCATGCAAAACACTTGCCATCCGACCAAGTCTTGCTGTTAAATACTCACCCTTCTGAACTGAAGCAGGAACAACTGTTGAGTTCATTGGAAGTGCTTCGCCAGTCGGCTCCCGAACAGGCAATGATGTTGGAAATTCACGAAGCGGCGTTTACTGACCTTGCCGCAATGGCGGTGCTACAAGAGCGTTTGAATGACTTGCAGATTCAGCTTGCTTACGACGATTTTGGTGCTGGGCAAGCACGTATCCTTGACTTGATCGAAGTCCCGCCCGATATTCTGAAATTTGATATTTCACTGGTGCGTGATATCCACGAGAGTTCTGACAAGCACATCATGATGGTGCAAACTCTTGTATCCATGGTTCGTGATTTTGGAATCTCGCCCTTGGCAGAAGGGATCGAAAAAGAAGCCGAGGCAGAAACATGTCTTGAGATCGGCTTTGAACTGGCCCAAGGCTTCCACTTCGGGCGTCCCAGCCCAACAGTCATCAGTTCTTGAGTGTTGTAACACAACGCTGTCAGTAGACCTCGTTTTGAGCCTCGATAAGCTATTTCGCTAGTCAGGACAGAGTTCGTTCGTGGTAATCCATTGCAGTACAATCAGCTGCATATTCCCTCAAGTGACACGTCAACCCTTGAGGCAAATAGGTGTCAACTGTTTTGAATGCAAGCAAACTTGGGCTTTCTGGTTCCGTTGACTACCATTCAATCAGGGGAATTTTCAAAGGCTCAAGGAGGCAATGATGCATGATCAACGACAATGATGAATTCACGTCGGTATACATCGCGGTTAGACTGGCGGGTAGATTGTTCATTGCTTCAAGAGCATTGAGCTCACATTCTGAGCTGGAATCGCGTCGTTGACCATGAAAACGCCTGCGATTTTCAAAGGGTTGAATCACGATGCGACTGTCGGAAAGCGAAACACGCACCACAGAGATGTTGGGTGCACCATTGAAAATGTTCCTGTTGTTGAGCTTGAAGAATCATTCTTTGACTTTTTTCGCGGTGATGTGCCTCAGCTTGTTGATAGGTTCTGCCGCGCGATCGGAAAATCGTAGCCACGCTGACTCAGTGGTCCATGAGTTGATTTCTGAGCACTGTTTTGATTGTCACCAGGGAGAGAACGCCGAAGCGTCCATCGATTTGGCAGCAACTCTGGATTCCACGCGTGACGTCGCCAAAGATCAGGCAATCCCCCTTGATCTAATGAACACGTGGACGCGTGTGGAGAAGGTGGTCACGCAAGGTAGGATGCCACCGCCTGAGCAAGGCTCACTATCGGCTCACAATCTGGATGGCTTTGGCAAATGGTTTTATGAGCGGTTGGTATTGCGTGATGGGTTACCACACATTGGCACGACTCCGTTGCGTCGCCTCACGCACAGAGAATTCATTGCATCCCTCGAAGATCTGCTTGGAATCAGGATGCGGAATGAATACAACCATCTGAAAAGTGTGCACGTGGAAAAGGGATTGGTCGACCGTATATTGCCGATTGAGGTGCCGGGAAAAAACGGATTTGTAAATGATGCTGAATCACTTGCATCACAGCCAGTTCCATTGTTGGCCTACATGAAATGTATCGACTTTGCGCTGGCAAAAATGTCGGGAAGTGCAGCATCCATCGAAATGCTGACCGGCGTTGCTGTGTTGCCGGAAAAATTATCCGAAGAACAGGTGAAGGATATTGCAGAAAGGTTTTTGCGTAGGGCACTGAGGGGAAATGCAACTGCGGCCCATCTTGAGAAACTGGTCAGTATCTATCTCGAGGCTCAGAAAGTGAAGGCATCGATGGTTGCGTTCAAGGAGATGCTGCGAACGACTTTGTTGCTCCCCGAATTTCACTACCGCTTTGAAGCTGGGAGAAACCAAACGACGCCATACCTGATCAGTGATCATGAATTTGCAACACGTTTGTCGTATTTCCTGACCGGTTCAACTCCTGATGACGAATTGCTTCACGCAGCTGCGTCGGGAATACTTCGATCCCCCGAGATGCTTGATGAGCAAATCCAACGATTAATGAGTAGTTCGCGGCGAATTTCCTTGTCGGAGTCATTTGCTGGCCAGTGGATCGGTTTTGATACGCTGCTTGCTTCATCAGCAGCAGGAACGCAGGGTGTGCCAATAACCGCTCGCGCACACTACGATGAGTTGCTCTATTTTTTTGATGAGCTGTTTAAGTCTGATCTCAGTGTTTTGGATTTGGTTGATTCGGAGTGGATGTACGTCAGTAATTACACAATCAATTCGTATGGCAAAGATCAGTTTTCGAAACCGCCAGAGATTAAGTCACTGCATGCCGGTGTGTTGCAGTATAGAGCGTTGGTGGGGAGTGCTCGTCGTGGGATTGAGCAGATATATGATCCGCCTACAGTGCGGGGTATTCAGAGTGATCGGTTTGGGGGAGTGATCACGTCCGGCGGTGTCATGAGCTTGACCTCAGCACCACAAAGGACTAGCCCCGTCCGCCGTGGAGTCTGGGTACTTGATCGGTTGCTTGGACAGCAACTGGAGGCCCCGGCAAACGTGCCGCCAATCGAAAAGGCGATACAGGATTTACCCGCCAGTAAGCCGGGAAAGCTCGAAATAATACGAGCTCATACTTCGATGCCCAGTTGCATGATTTGCCACGAAAATATTGACCCGATTGGTTTTGGTCTCGAGAATTTTGATTCCATGGGACGATGGCGTACCTCTTATCCCGACAAGAGTGCTGTTTTAAGTCAGGGGAAATTACCAGACGGAAAAACGTTTTCATCCCCCAAGGAGTTGAAACAACTGTTGTTGACAGACTACCGTGAACCGATTGTGCGGAATTTCATTCGAAGGATGATGGCTTACGCTCTCGGACGCGAACTTCGCCCGTATGATCGCGTCACCGAAGATAGAGTTTTTCAGTATGTGGTAAAAAACGGTTACCGTTCCAACTCGGTGATTCGCGCGATCATCGAATCGCCTCAGTTCAATTATCGGCAGGACGAAGGATCATGACAAATCGATCGTATTTGATTTCACGACGTCATTTGCTCAGGGGGATAGGAACAGCAGCCCTTGGCCTGCCAATGCTCGAGATTATGTCTCCTGCTATTTCAACGGCATCGGCAAGAGCGAAAATTGACGCCAAGACCAAACGTTTGTGCGTGCTCTACAAAGGTTGCGGTGTGTTTCCTCACGCATGGGACATCGCGGGTGGAACAGAAACCGAATTTGAGCTTTCCAGTCTATTGCAACCGCTTGCTGGAGTGAAAGATGAGTTGCTCGTGCTGAGGAATCTGGATCACCTCTTCGGAAAAAATAATGGGGGACATCTGGTTGCTCCCTCGCTCAGCATGACTGGCGCGCTGCCAGACAAGAGTAAGAAGAGTTACAGTAGTATTGACCAGATCGTTGCAGATGAAATTGGCAAGCACACGCCAGTCAGGTCTTTGCAGTTGACGGCAGATTCGCTGTGGAAACAGCATCCTTGGATCAACTATCTGTCACATGATCAAAAAGGAAATCCCTTGCCGCCCGATCGCGATCCGGGCCTCGTGTTTGATAGGCTGTTTCGCGGAATGAACAACAGCAGTTATCGCCAGCAAACCAAGAGTGTGCTTGATACGGTTAAAGAAAGTTCTGGCGATATCCGTCGCAGGGCAAGTCGTTCAGATTTGGCGGTGCTGGAGCAATATTTCCAATCCATCCGCGAAGTTGAGCAGCAACTGCAGTCGTTCAAGGATGTGGCCAATCCGGTGCGGGAAAAGAAACTTGCTGCCCTGGATGACTTTTCCATCGATGCCGATTTGGGTGGTAAAATCAAGGCAATGTTGGACTTGATCGCGCTCAGTTTCTGGACTGATACGACGCGTGTCGCAACCATGATGATGGCGAACACCAACAGTCGTTGCACTTATGGATTTCTTGGCCTGAATGAAGAAATGCACTTCATGTCGCATTATGTGCGCAATCGTGGGATTTTGCCCGCTTTCAATCGAGTCAATCAATGGCACACAGCCCAATTTGCGTACCTGCTGGCAAAACTGAAAGGCTTTCGTGAAGGC
>NZGD01000057.1 GCA_002690925.1 Rhodopirellula sp. | reverse complement strand
GCAAGGACGTCGGGCGCCAGCGGGCTTGCGCTTTCCCGCAAGTTTCGTTTTGCGGTGGTGCTGATGATTCTCGGTGTGCTTTGGTGGTTCTTGCTTGGCGTGCTGGAACGGGAAACCCGAAATGCCGAAGAGCGGGCCGCCAACATGGTGATCAGCCAGCTTAGATCGGCCCTGGTGATCAAGGGCGCAGAAGTGATGCTGAGCCGTAACGGCCGCCTTGCTGAGCACCGGGGCATCAACCCCTTTGAGCTGGTGGAGCACCAGTGGGGTAATTACGCTGGGCGATGCCAGGGCGAAAAACTGGCGCCGGCAACCTGGTGTTTCCGGGTAAGCGAACAAAAAGAAACAGAATACGGGCCCAAAGGCTGTTTAATTTATAAACCAGGGCAGCCAATAACCATAGATGGTCGGCAAGCCAATGAAGAACAGCCTCTGGCCTGGGCAGTGACAACGGAATTTGCAGACCGCAACGGGAATGGTGCGCGGGAGCAGGAAGAACGGCTGACGGGGTTAAAACTGGCCCCGGTGTCGTTGACAGAAGAAGCAGCGCAAACGCAGGATGCGCAACGCTGACCAGACGGATCAATGAAACCGTAAAGAGGCCGATGCTATGAAGCGGGATTTTAGAACGAACAGACAAAAGGGTTTCACCCTGATTGAGCTGGTGGTCGTCATTGCGATCCTGGCAATTCTTGCCGCCTTCGCTTTGCCCCGATTTGCCCAGCTTTCCGAGCAGGCGCATCAGTCCAGTATTCGGGCAACTGCGGGGGCTCTTTCTGCAGGCGTGGCGCTGACAAAGACCCAGTGGGTGTCCAACGGCCTGACAACGGCGACCGCCAATGTCCAGGGCTTTGGGAATGACAACGTTGACGTTAGCGATGAGGGCTGGCCGACCGCAACCAATGACGTTACCAGTGCAGATATGACGGAAGCACGCTGTCAGCAGGTCTGGGCTGGGGTTCTGCAATCCAACGCGCCGAGTATCACCGGCACCAACCCGGATTACGAGGTAACGATTCAGGCCGATGCCGACGGTGATCCGGGGAGTGACTGTGTTTACACCTACCAGCTCGACGGGCAGGGCAGCACAATTGGTTACGACGCCGACACCGGCGAAATCACAACCACAATCAACTGATTTAACAAACCCAAACGGAAGAACGGAGAAGTACCATGAAAGCGATGACAGCCATTGCGGCAAGAAAAGAGAAAGGCTTCACCTTGATCGAATTGGTCATGGTGATTGTGATTCTGGGCATTCTGGCGGCGTTTGCGTTGCCGAGGTTTGCGGATTTTGGCAACGAGGCTCGCCTGGCGACTCTGGAGGGTGGAGTAGGAGCAGTCAAGTCGGCTGCCGCGATTGCCCATTCCAGATGGGTCGCAGATGGAAGCGTGGCCAGCCAAGCGGTTGACCTTGACGGCGCTACCGGGATCACTATGTCTGCTGAAGGCTATCCAACAAATGACGCGGCGGGAATCGGTACAGCGGCACAGCTAGATGCCAACGACTTTTCATTTTCTGGAAGCACGATTGTTTTGGAATCAGCTGTAGATGCTGATGAAGATGGAACTGTGGCTTGTAGCTTTACTTATGACCCCACTACCGGTGGAGTGACCGCAAGGGCAACTGGAGAGTGCTGAGAGTCATAGATCGGTTCAGTAACGCTCAGTCAGGCAATCTGCTTGGTCATTTTCACGTCGGGTAACGCTCCGCTAACCCGACCTACACTGGGTGGTTCTGGAGGGGCATGAGAAAAGCGAACGCCCCGAGCGAATCGGGGTTCACCCTCGTAGAGCTGGTAATGGTCATCATCCTGATCGGAGTGCTCTCCGCTCTGGGCATTGGCCTGTTCGCCAGCCGCTCGGCCTTCTCCCCATTGCTGGCCACCCAGCAACTGGCCTCCGCCACGCTGCTTGCCCAACAGGCAGCGCTGGCGGGTAATGAGGCAGGTTCACTCTCAGTAACACAGGGCACCGATGATTTTGTGTTCACCGTGGGCCCGGGCACGCCTTCCGAACGTAAGTTCCGAATGAGCCGAAATGGCACCGGGCTTTCGGTTTCTGGCGCATCCTTTCCTATAAATTTTAATGATCTGGGACGTCCTGATACATCAGGCGATGTCCTTTTCACTTTTTCTGGCGACAGCACCTTTACCGTATGCCTGAGTTCGCTCGGCGCGGTTTATGGAGGTGGCTGTTGAGGCGGCCAGGCGTCCATGAACAAAATGGAGCAACGCTTGTGGAGCTGGTGATGACGATTGTCATTATCAGTGTCGCCATTGCCGGCGTTGTCGGTGCCTTTTCCCTGATTGCCGGTCGAAGTGCCGATCCGCTTAACCAGACCCGGGCTGTGGCACTGGCCCAGCTTTACATGGACGAGATCCTGGCCCGGCGTTTTGCCGACGCCTCTCCCAATGGCGGCGGGGCTGTCAGCTCGGCAGAAGCAGATTGTGGTTCTCTTGGCCCGGAAGGCGCCGAATCCCGGGAAACCTTCGACGACGTGGATGATTACAACAATCTGCAGGATAGTCCGCCCGAAAATGGTGAGGCGCAGCAGCTGGCTGGCTATAGCGGGTTCGAGGTCGCCATTACGGTGAGCTGCGCTGGCGGTGATGTGGGTTTGAGTGGTTTCGAGGCCAAAAGAATAGATATCACCATCACAGATCCATCCCGCCAGGACTATGTGTTCAGCGCTTATCGGGGTAACTTCTGATGAGTCGCTCCGCCGGTTTTACTCTCATTGAACTGGTCATAGTGATTGTGCTTCTGGCCATAGTCGCAACCATCTCCGTACAGTTTGTTGCGCTTTCAACACGGGGTGCTCTGGATGTCAGCAGCCGTCAGCAGCGGGCATTGCAAAGTGTGGTGATCAGTGAGCAAATTTCCCGGGAGGTGCGGGAAGCCTTTCCTTTGTCCGTTCGCTCCAATGGTCCATGTCTCGAGTGGCTGCCGATCGTCGCAGCAACCCGCTACGAGCAGCTGACGACTGGCCCGGATTTTGATGAAGTAACGATTTCACCCTTTGGAAGGGCTATTAATGGTGGCTTGAAAGCTATTGTGTACGGGTATGGATCGGGCCAGTCTGCGCTTTACGATAACTTGGATCCTGGGCCCGTCTCACCGCCTATTGATCCGGTTTCAGCAGGGGATACTGCCCTCAGTTTTTCTGGCACAGCGAGCCACCGGTTCAGGGAGCGTTCGCCAGAGAAGCGCATCTTCGTGGTTGGTGATCGGGTCAGCATTTGCCAGAACACTGATCGCCTATACCGGTTCAGTGGCTATTCCCACGGCAGTGGTCAACCAGATCTAGCCACCCTGATGGCATCAGGAACCGGTGCCGTGCTTGGCGCCAACCTCGAACCGGGCTCGGTAGAGTTCAGGGTTTTACCAGCATCTTTGCAGCGGGCAGCGGTGGTCAGTTTCACCTTTGAGTTGGTGGACCCGCAAAGCGGCGAAACAACGCTTGTCAGTCAGGAGGTACAGGTAAGAAATGTCCCTTAACGGCTGTCTTCGAAACCAAAAGGGTGCAGGTCTGCCGATCGCGCTTTTTGTCATCACGGTACTGGCATTGCTGGTCTTCGGGATGGCCCAACTGCAGCAGAGCACCGGTGAGGCTGTGAGTTTGCAGATTCAGTCGCAGAGGGCCTTCTTTGCGGCCGAGAGTGGGGCGCAAGTTGGCGTCCAGCAGATGCTGTCCCAATTAGAGAGTGGCGGCGCCGCATCTTGTCCTCCGGACATTTCAGGCTTTGGGTCTGGCAATGGTTTGGCGTCATGTTCCGTCGAGTTTGTCTGTGATCTTGGAACTGGCCTCACTCTCACACTGGTAAGCACGGGATATTGCGGGTCTGGAGCGGACAGTGCGCGTCGAACCATCGAGGTGAGACTCAAATGACGTGGAATCTTCTCAGAGCGGCGTGTATCGGCTTGGTATTGCTTTTCGTCTGCCCGCTCGCGAGCGCAGCGCTATGCACTGATGTTTTTCAGTCTGCAAACGGGATAAACGAGTTATCTGGTGGTAACAGGTTGAGCTTTGATTCTGACGACTGGCCCGACCCCGAAGTATGGCCGGGATCCGGAACCCGGTTGTCAGGTGGCGACTATTACTTCGAAAATAACGACATTCCAAATAACTATGTATTACGGATAGCGCCCGGAGAAACGGTTCGTATCTTCGTCGATGGAGATATCGAGATTGGTAATAACGCACAGATCAACGTTTCCGGTGAGGCCAGTCAACTGCTTTTATTGGTTGATGGAAGCATCGACGTTCGGAACGGAGCAGATTTCAATGGCATTCTTTACGCGACAGATGAAATAGATCTGCGGAACAACAGCCTGATTCAGGGGGTTGTTGCCAGCGAGAATGACGTTGATCAGGCAAATAATGCTGATGTTAATCACGTGCCTTCCGCTGTGAACCCCACGCTCCTGGACGGTCTATGCGAGACTCCACTGGCTGGAAACCTCGCCGTCTTCGACAATTTCGAGTCCTACCAGCCAGGCGCTTCGGTTGCCGGCAATAACGGTGGCTCCAACTGGGGCGGTCCCTGGGAGGGTGTCGCCGGCCAGTCCATCATCGATACCAGTGCCAACCCTCTTGAATTCGTGGACTCGGAAGGGCGGCGAATTCGCTCTGCGACCACTCTCGAAATCGTCGGTAATAACGATGAAGTTGCCTCCCGTCCCCTGAATGAAACCTTCAGCGGTGACACCTTGTTTTTGAGTATGCTGGTGCGTTTCACCGGGAATCCTACCGATAATGATTTTGTTGGATTCTGGATAGAGAGACCATCGTTCGGGGCCTCGCCGCAGTTCGGACTGAAGGTGAACGAGGGCAACTCCGGTACCGACGATTTCTTTGTAAGGCTTGATCAGACTGCTGATTACTCGACCGATATTGTGCCCGGGGAGACCTATCTCGTTGTTGCTCAGTATTCAAAGGGCACCGATGACTTTTTTAGTAATGCAAAGCTCTGGGTCAACCCAGAATGTGATGTTAATCCGCCATCCAGTCCGTCTGCCGAGCGAAACGTTACCCCCAGCAATCGGGTCAGTGATGTTTCCACTGTCGGCTTCCGCTCTGAGAATTTGTCTGGAAGAGATGCCTTTGAAATTGGCCAGGTGGCCGTGGGGGCGCGTTGGCAGGATGTTGTGCGTTGCTCGCCCGGACCTTTGCTGGAATATCGGACGGAGCAGACGGGCCTCAACGGCACGGCTGGTGAAATTCTTGATACCAGCGGCAATAATCGCCACGGCACCTCGTTCGGCGGGTTAGCAACTTCGATAGAAAGCCCGGCAATTTCGGGAAATCCCGGTACCTGCCGCTATGGCGACTTTGACGGCTCGAACGATCGAATCATTGATTCCGATGCCGGCGATTATCTAAATGGTCTTGAAGCCATCACTGTTATGGCATGGGTGTACAACACAGCCTCCTTGTCAGGGAACGACCGGGGGATTTTCTTTACCGATGATCCCAGTGGAGGCAGAGATAACCGTCTCGGGCTTCGCTACGACACTCAGGGTTTTTTTGGCAACGGCAGTAACGTTATCAAGGCCAGTGTGTTTACAGACGAATGTAATCTGAATCAGGAATGCCTGCAGGTAGAGACGGTTTCAGGTCAGATGGTCCAGAACCAGTGGCAGCATATAGCTATGACCTGGACCACCGATGGTGAAATAAAGGTTTTCGTCAATGGAACCCAAACAGGTACGTCCGGTACTCAAGGTACCGGGGGAACGGGAGCCCTCGCCGGTGTGGAACGGCTTGAGGTGGGTTTCGGAGCCAAGGGGCAGCGCTGGCAGGGGGGCATTGATGAGTTCCGTATTTTCGGGGTTGCTCTCACCGAAGCGGAGATCATGGCTGAAATGAATCGGGCGTTTCCCTGTTCCGGCTTCGGCCCCAATCATATTCGCCTGACTCATCCCGGACAGGGACTCACTTGCTCTCCGGCCGAAGTAAATGTCGAGGCTTGTGCTAACGAGGATTGCTCAACGCTGTTCGGGGACCCCGTAGAGGTGACATTCAGTTCGCCCGCGAACAACTGGGTGCCTAACCCGGTGACGGTTACCGGTCAGACCGATGTTCAGTTGAGTGTCACTCAGCCAACCACGGTCACCCTGAGAGCAAACGCCTCCCCTTCTGCTCAGAACCCCACGCGTTGTTTCAGTGGCGGTGTGGAGACCTGTGAGCTTACGTTCCTTGATTCCGGCTTCGTGGTTGACGTGCCGGATCATGTCTCCGGTTCGCTGGTCAGTGCCAGCATAGCGGCCGTTCGCAAGGACGACGAAAGTGAACGCTGCGTGCCTGGCTTCTCTGATGAGACCAAAGAGGTTTCGCTGTGGTCTCAATACAGCAACCCATCCAGCGGAACCTTACCTGTTTCAGTCGATGGCACCGCACTTTCAACATCCCCGCCTGGAAGTACACGAAGTCTTGAATTCGACAGTGGCGGTGTTGCGGACTTTGAGCTCCGATATCCTGATGTCGGTCGGATAACGCTGAATGCCCGCCACGAAGGCAGTGGTGAGAGCGAGGGGCTTGTAATGACCGGTATCGGAACCTTTGTTGCCAGGCCGGCTTATTTCAGTCTCGATATCCCGGGAAATCCGGCGGCTACCGGTGTGGCAGAGGGCAACGTGTTCCGTAGTGCGGGTGAGGCATTTTCGGTAACGGTTTCGGCGCGGAATGCCGACGATGAGATTACACCGAATTTTGGCAGAGAGTCCGCGCCGGAAAGTGTCGTGCTAACACCTTCACTGGTGGCTCCTGTTGGTGGATTCGTGCCATCTCTTGGTGGAGCGTTCGGGGTTTTTGGAGAGGACTGCAATGGTGACGCCGCCCAGGCTGGTTCGGCTTGCGGCGAATTTAACTGGCCAGAGGTTGGCATTATCAGCCTGGAGCCATCTCTCGTGAGTGGAGCCTATCTGGGCAGTGAAAATGTTACCGGAAACGCAGTTGCCAACGTCGGTCGGTTTGCCCCGGCAGACTTTGACATGCAGATCGTCGATGCCGGCGACGTGGAACCCTACTGCTCAGCCGCAAACAGTTTTGCCTACATCGGCCAGGATCTGGGGTGGTCACCTGGCTCAGAACCTCTGCTTGAGGTCCGGGCTCTTGCGGTTGATGGAACAGTAACCCGAAACTATACATCTGGCAGTTTCCTGAGGCTGGACAGTACCGGGGTTGACCGGCTGCCGGCCGTTTCGGACGAGGTAGCCTCAGGTACTGAGGGAGTACTGCTTCCCATAAATGCAACGCTTGATCCGATGGCTCGCTCGGTATTTGCGCCGGGAGTGATGCGATTTACCTTCAGTGGAGAGGATACACTCCGTTATCTGAAAGAGCCTACATCTCGGGTGGCTTCGTTCGTTCCCGACTATCGGATTGCGCTTAATGGCGTGACGGATATGGATGGCATCAGTTCTACTCAGCCGGCCCTGTCTTTGCAGCCGAACTTCGGATTTGATTTGCGTTTCGGGCGGATCGCTCTTGAAAATGCGTTCGGCTCGGAAACCCTGCCGCTGACGGTTCCGATGTTTGCCCAGTATTTTGATGGCAATCGGTTCGTAACCAATGCGGATGAGCGCTGCTGGGTGTTCAATCTGCCTGGTGATACAGATCTGGATTTTTCCGGCTCGGCACTCAGTGACGGTGATACCAGTGTTTCAACGGTGGTCGATGGTCAAATGCTGGGAGGCTCGGTTTTGCCCGATGATAGGCTGATACTTTCAGCGCCCGGTGAGGGCAAATCAGAGGCGCCGGGAAATCGAGGTATCGTGGTGGAAATGGCAGTCCCTGACTGGTTGAAGGACTTTTGGGATGATGGCCAGCCGAATGACCTGGTCAATCCTTCGGGGTTGGCGACTTTCGGCGTTTACCGTGGCAACGACCGTATTATCTACTGGCAGGAAGTGCTGAACTAACGATGTAAAAAAGGGGTCAGATGAAAGTTTCATCTGACCCCAAAACATCAACGAACCCCGGCGGCTCGCCAATCGTCAGTCGTCTTCGTGTTCCGGATGATCCATCCCCAGTTCGTTGATCTTCCGGGTCAGCGTATTCCGTCCCCAGCCCAGCAGTATTGACGCATCACGGCGGCGGCCGCCGGTGTGCTTCAGCGCCGTCTCGATCATGATTTTCTCAAACTCCGGCACGGCCGTATCGAGAATGCCTTTCTTGCCCCGCTTGAGTTCCTGTTCGGCCCAGTTTTTCAAACCCTCCTGCCAGGTCGTTCCGGTGGTCGGCGTTTCCGCCTGGTGCAGCAACTCCGGGGGCAGGTCATCAATGTGGATCTCGCGACCACTGGCCATTACGGTCAGCCAGCGACAGGTGTTCTCCAGCTGGCGGACGTTGCCCGGCCAGGGCAGGGTGGTGAGGTATTCCTCGGCCTCTTCGCGCAGGATCTTGGGCTCTACGGCCAGCTCTTTCGCGGCCCGTTTCAGGAAGTGCTGCATCAGGCGGGGGATGTCTTCCCGGCGTTCGGCCAGCTTGGGCAGATGCACGCGAATAACGTTCAGGCGGTGGAAGAGGTCTTCCCGGAAGGTCCCCGCCTGCACCAGCTTTTCCAGATCCTGGTGCGTTGCAGCGATGATGCGCACGTCCACTTTGATGGGCGTGGTGCCACCCACTCGGTAGAACTCGCCGTCGGCCAGAACCCGCAATAGTCGTGTCTGGGTGTCGGCGGGCATGTCGCCGATTTCATCGAGGAACAGTGTGCCGCCGTTGGACTGTTCGAAACGACCCTGGCGGGCGGCGCCGGCGCCGGTAAAGGCGCCTTTTTCGTGGCCAAACAGTTCGGATTCAATCAGGTCTTTCGGAATAGCGGCCATGTTCAGGGCAATGAACGGGTGGTTGGCCCTGGGGCTGTGGTTATGCAGTGCCTGGGCGACCAGCTCCTTGCCTGTGCCGCTCTCGCCGTTGATCAGTACGGTAATGTTGGAGTGGGACAGCCTGCCGATCGCGCGGAAAACTTCCTGCATGGCCGGTGCTTCACCAATAATTTCGGCGTTTCGCTGGGCCATCTCGGCCTGAGGCTCACCACTGGCCCGCT
>NZGD01000056.1 GCA_002690925.1 Rhodopirellula sp. | reverse complement strand
GGTTGTGGGGGCTAGCAAAGTAAGCGCCTCGAGTTGCTCGAGGATCTGTTTGCGTTGTTGGCTCAGATCGGCAAGTATCGTCTTGGCTGTGGGAAGTTCATTCCCTAGTTCTGGAGATTGACTACGTAAAACCTCAAGGCTTCGGACTCGGATCCGTTGCATCTGATACTGCCCCTCAATTTCTTCGAAGTACTTTTTTAGATCCCGGTTCTCCAGGCGTGCAAGCTGGTCACCCTTTGAAATGCGTTTTCCTGCGGTCGCGGTTTCCAGAAGACGACCGGGCACTGTGACGTATACGTTATTGGCGGATGCCGGCCGGATCTCGACCGGGGCGGTGATCTTACAAGGTAGCGGTATATATAGAAATGCTGCTGCAAGAATGACGCAGACAAGACCTGAAGTCAGCGTTCTATGATACCGGACTTTTTGCCGAACAATAGGATTTGTCATGTGTTTCCAGATGGCTGTGAAAGGGAGAGTAAATGCGTTGATTGTGACTAGGCAAGTGATTGCTGTCGCCAATAACGAAAGTCCCAGCGGTGTCAGGAATCGGAAAAGGAAATACAGGATTGAGATGATGACAAGAACGCGATAAACAGTTGATGCTGCCGCGTAAATCAGAATCGGTATTGATGCTCGCGTTTCCAACGCAAGAGGATTCCCAGGATCGTATCCGGCCAGAAAACGCGTGCAAAAACGTTTTAACTCGTTGTTTGCATTCTGCCAAAGATTCGGAGCTTCCAGGATGTCGGAAAGGATATAGTAGCCGTCATAACGCAGCAGCGGATTGCCGTTCAAAAATATCGTTCCCACCGAGCACACGACCATCACGTTCAGGCTAAGCGAATGAATCAATCCAGGTTGTGTGAACCACCAGATAAAAGTGCAGATTGCAGCGAGAACCAACTCCACATAGATTCCTGCAGCAGTGATCGCGATTCGGTGCCAGCGGTTTGATAATTTCCACGCGTCACTGACGTTGCAGTAAAGGCATGGTGTAAAAACCAGGAACATGATGCCAAGTTCGTGGCACTCTCCACCGTAATGCTTGCAGGCAAAAGCATGCCCAAGTTCGTGCATTAGTTTGGTCATTGCAAGAGCAACACCAAGCCAGAATAGATTTTGTGGGTTCAGGAAATCTTCCATTTGTGGAAGGCGCAACAGCAATTGATCAATATTGGAAGAGACCAGGATCAACGCACTCAACGCAACGAGAATGCACGCCACAAAGCTCGCAGGAGACATTAGCCAGCTTATTTTCGGATAGACCCGATCGAGCGTTTTTTGCGGATTTACACCGCTTAGTCTTATCGACAGGGGATTCATGAAAGCAGAAAGCCAAAACTTGTTCTTACTGCGGTTATGCCGCAGAAACATCTCGTCACCCTGGTTTTTCTGATTAGCAAGCACAAGTCCATTGCGATGCAAATTGACCACAAAAGCGTGTAGGCGTTGTGCGGTAACGCGTTGTGGTTTGAACTGCAGTTCAAATTGTTTCTTGATGGAATCAAGATCCCTTCGACCATTCAGCAGGCACATGACCGCGTACTCTTCGTCTTTAAAGGTGTAGTACTGCATCGAAAGCGGGTCTTTGATTACCCAGGTACGCCTCTTGCGTGTGCTTTGTGGATAAACTTCGAGATCGCTTCGGAGCCGGAGCCCTGTATTCAACGATGCTGTTGATTCCCTTTGCAAATGAAGTTTTCCTTCCCGGATATGAGGTGTGCTGGCCGAGTTAAGGAGTGAGCCGCCAAGTCGAAGATTACCTGTGGAAGCTTACTTATTGTTTCTGTTGGCAGAAGGTTTGGGAAGTAAAAGGGTCATTTTCCCACGTAGGCCTGGGGTCAGAGTACCCTTGCTGTTTTCGAATTCAGCACCAACACGCAACTGACCATTGACCGGATCGATCAGACGACTGACGAATATCACTTTTCCAACATGTCGTTTGGATGGTTTCCCATCAATGTTGACGACAAGCCTCACGTCAGCATTTTTTAGCTCGTTAAGCTCTGCGACACTGAGTCCCAGATTGCTCACCGTAGCAAAGCCTTCAGCTCGCACCATTGAAGTGCCAACAATGTGAAACATGGGGTCACCCGGTTTGACCCATTCCCCGATGTTTCTGGATACACTTTCGATCTTTCCATTGAGTGGGGATACGATTTTCCTGAGTTGGACTTCGCGTTGAGCCTGCTTCAGCATGTTGGAGGCCACTGCTTGCTTCAGTGCTGCCAATTCTTTTTCACGTTGTGCGCGTTTGAGTGCGATTTCGGACTGCTCTGCTTCAAGTCGAGCGCGTTCAATTTCTGATGTGGAAACACTTCTTGGCTGGGCTTTATCCGCAACCATCAGGCGTTGATATTCAGCTGTTGAAAAATCGTACTGTTTTCGGGCTAGTTCAATCGCAAGGTTGTCGGCTGCTAGTTGTTTGGATATTTCAAGTTCGAATTGTGCCTTTTCTTGCCGCAGCATAACGTCCGTGTCATCCAGTTGAGCCAGCACTTGTCCCTCATGAACGGTATCACCTCGGGTGGCAGAAAAACCCACCAGAATTCCCAAAACCTGTGCTGGTACCTCAGCCTGCTCAGCGGGTGTTACCACCACGGATGAGATTTCGATAGTTTGAGCCCGGACGGGCGAGTCCTTCAGAATCACTGTCAAAACAGCAATGAATGTAAATGAAAAACGCTTAAGTTGACGTTTCATCTCGTCGTTCCAAAGGCTGCGCAATGATCCAATGCGGAACTGTTTTTTTCTGCTGTAGTCGGTCAACGCATCAGTATCCATGTTTTGATCTTCTCGAAGAAATCGTGGAAGAGCACGTACCCCAAGGATTGAGTTCCACAGTTGATCTTGGCAAATACGGTTGCATCCGGGCGGAGCATATTCTTTCTTGGATTTGTGATCTCTGCCAGAATTTTCACCATAGGCTGTTGCTGTTCTACGGTTTCAGTGCGACCGGCTACTTGCAGAAGTTTCGCCTCGTACGTGATGCCTCGGTCGGTGGCCAGTTGAAAGGTGACCTCAAGTGGCTTTTTGGTCTCACGTTGGGCGGCGATGATAGCCCCAATCTTGTGATCCGGAACCAGCAATTCGACTATCCATGAACCGTTTGTATCTGCGACCGTGAGTAACCGTTGGCCTCTTTGGATCGGGCGATTGGCCAGCATGTCCACCGGATTCCATGTCAGAACTTGCCCGTCGATTGGACTCAAGATGTTCAGTGCCTCTCGTTCCGAATTCATCATTCGTATCTGTGTTTGCTGGCTCTCAATCAGTTGCATGAGCTCTTCTTCTGAGGCAGAAAGCCTCTGTGATCTTAGTTCGTATGAATCCTCACTTCGATTGATCTGAACTCTTTCCGCTTGAATACTGCGGAGCTTTTTCGAATTTGCAAGATATTCACCCTGCAGTTTCTGGCCTTCCAGATCCAGTGTCGGGCTTCGTAAAACCAGAAGCAATGCCCCTTTTTTAACCATCTCGTTGTGGTCAATCTGAACTGTGGCAATTTCACCTTCTGATGGAGCATAGATGTTGCGACGAAGTTGCGGTTGAAGTTCACCTTCAGCGCCAACCCGGTAGGAAGCTGGTGTCAGCACCATGACCAGAAAAGAGATAAGGACCAAACTGATCACAATCACAAATTTGGTCCGTTGCGGTCCAACACGTTGCTTTACCCTGCGTGCTAGACGTGCGACGGACAGCAAAGGAAGGCTGTTGTAGTCGACCGAATTCCGAAGTGTCATGTCGGCCAAATTGGCGACTCGTGGAATCATGAGTTCCCGAGCTGGAGTCAGGTAGCCTTGAAATGACTCGATCACCAGAACCCCCAGAGGTTGTTGGATCTCCCCAGTATCTGCTTTGTGAAAAAGTGGGATCACGTCAATACCGTTGGCATGCGATTGATCCACATAGTCACTGAGCGGTTTTTCCAGTTGTGGAGGTAGTGATTCCATATCACCACGAAATCGCAATGATTTTCTTGAGAGCATTACAGCTTCAGATAGGACTTCCAGTTTTTGTATCTGGCGACTTCCGCGGTCGAAGCTATCGGTACCACTGATCGCGAACGTTCTCAGGCGTCTGCTCATTGGTAATAGCAGGGTGAAGCGGTCACAGTCGAGGTAGCAACGGCAGCCGTTGACAATTTGGAATGCGGTACGGGTCAGATCAAGATCCGAGTTGAGTTGGTGCACCAGGTTTTCGTATTGCTGCCACCGCAGGTCGGATTCTTGCATCTCGTGTAATTGTTGCTGCCGCAGAAAGTCTGCCGTTAGGTCGGCTGCCATCGTTAGTAGCTTGATGTTGCCGCGGATGAGATCTTCGTTGCTAGATGCAGCTTGGAGGACCTCTATGATTCCGATCACTTCGTCACGAAATGTGAGTGGGCACGCGATCCAGTAGAGGCTGCTTTCGTTCGTATCGAGCGTGCTGTCACCAATGTGACCAGGGGAACCTGCGATCTTTGGAGTTGCAACTTGGGGTTTTCCCGCCTGAAGGACGCTTTGCAGGAAACCTGTGTGTCTGTGATTTTCGAGGAAAGCACCATCAGTGCCGGTCAGCTCAAGATTGCAGTGGCACTGAAGGTGAAGGTCTGGCGGCGTACCGCAGACCCAAATTCCGCCTCCCTGAGCATTGAGTATCGAGAGTGTTTTTTCAAGCAGCCCAACCGCAAAGCTAGCAAAGTCGCTGCTGGTAGATGAATGAGCAGCAATGTCGGCCAGATAGCGTTCGACCGCCTCAAGACTCTCGTTGTCTTCGCTTTTTAGTGACACTTCGCTCATGAAAGGTTGGGGGCGTAGCGTGTGAAACTGGGGGAGGCTGGTTGTCTTTTTTGAATATACCGGAAAAAAGGTTTATTACGGCAGGGGAATTGCCGATTCTTCTCATGAGAGTCTGTGGCGCGAGGGCACAGGGTCACCGTTGCCACGAAAAATGTTCAATCTATGTCCTACCACCAATGCAACATCATAATCGTCGTTGTGTTGACCGTTTTTGGTTTGGCTGGATGTGTATCCGATGGGAAGCTCGCAAATCAAGAGATTCAGACGATTTTGCGTGACTACCAGGCCTTTCCGGCCCAAGGACCGGATTCTGGTGGTAACTCAACGACGCCGAATGAAGGCGAATTTTCGCAGGCAGACGCTGACGTAAAGTTGGCTCAGTACGCGCAGGACGCCACCCCGCAGAAGCGGGCCGAATCAGACCGTGCCCCCTTCACGGTTGAGAAAGCGAATGCCGATGATTGGCAAGCTCCGCCAAGAAAGGACATGACTCTTGATGAGGTTGTTCAAATAGCCTTGGCCAATTCAACGGTGCTCCGCGGTTTTGGGGGACGCGTTGTGGAATCGCCGGCTCTCGCCAAGACGATTTATGGCCCTACTGTTCAGGCTACAAATCCGGATCGCGGCGTTGAGGCCGCACTCAGTGCTTTTGATGCTCAATTTTCAAGTGACTTTCTATTCGAAGATAATCACGAACTTCTGAATAACCGTATTCTTGGCTTGGGGGTGAATGATTTCAGACAGACCCTCTATCGTTCTGAAACGAGCCTTTCAAAAAGAACAGCAACCGGTACTGAGTTTATTCTCCGCAACAACATCACTGGCGATCGAAACAGCAGTACTAGCAATTTGACACGCGGTCGCGGCTGGAATTGGGAACTGGAAAGTGAAATTCGTCAACCTCTATTGCTGGGCCGCGGTTTAGAGTTCAATCAGATTGCTGGGCCTCGTGCCACTGTTGGTTCATACCGAGGCGTCATGATTGCGAGGTTGAACTCTGATGTCAGTGTCACTGAATTGCAGATGGGGCTACGTGACTACCTTAGCAATGTGCAAAATGCATACTGGGATTTGTACTTTGCCTACGAAAATCTCAGAGTGAAAACTGAAGCTCGCGATCGTTGTTTGGACACACTAAAAAACCTACAACAGCTTGAAGAATCTAGTGTTTTCGGTGCTGAAAAAGACAAGGTTGATCAGGCAAAAGAACAGTACTTTCGCTTTGAAGAAGAAGTCCAAAATGCTCTCGCAGGGCGTTTGCTCGTCGGAACACGGATTTTTAACGGTAGTGGGGGGGGCACTTTTCAAGGCGTTGGCGGTGTCTACGCGTGCGAGAGGAGGCTCCGCATGATTATCGGCACCGAGATCAATGATGGGAAATTGATATACACCGCAAGCGAACCGAGCACTGCACCGATCAATTACGTCTGGAACGATGTTGTGTCCAACGCACTGATGCGAAGGACCGAACTACGTGCTCAGCAGTTGCGGGTGGAAAAGCGGCGGCTTGAACTGGTTGCCAGCCGCGCTTTCACGAAACCACATCTCGATGCGATTGGTGCTTACCGATATCGTGGGTTGGGAGACCAAATTTATGGAACCAGAGTGGTTTCAGCAGAGACAGGCAATGTGTTTTACACTCCAACACACGAGTGGTGGGCCGGGTTAAGCCTTGCCTATCCAGTGGGCCAGCGGTTGGCCAACTCCGCAGTCCGTAACGCACAACTTGAGTTGTCGCGTGAGCAGGCACTTCTTGATGAGGTTGAACGTCGTGTGATTTTTGGTATCAGCAATGCAAGAGGTGAATGTGCACGCGCCCAGGAAATCCTGGGACTTGCTACCTTGCGTCGCGAGGCAGCCCAAGAGCAATACGAGACCTTGACAAGCCCTGAATACCGGGAGAGGTCCAAGTTTGACTACAACATACTGCTTGATTCGGAACGTCGACTCGCTGAGGCCGATGACAATTATTTACGAGCGAGGGTTCAGCATGCTTTGGCGACTAAAAATCTGAACTTTGAGATGGGGACCCTTCTCGAAGCCCTGAATATTCACTTGGCAGGGGGAGATTGGCCAAGTCGTCGTGCCAAGGTGTCGAGCCGGAAGATGGCAAAGGTTAAGCGTTGGATCAAGTCAGTGCCGGATAATTTTCAATCCCGGCTGCATGATTTTGCATCTTCAAAACATTCTCGAACAGGTAAGTCTGACTCGAAAACGCAGCCGGGCATGGATTTGGAATCTGTGCCAGACATTTCAGAACCCGGGGCGAGTGAAATACTCGAGGAGCAAACTGAGAAGTTGCCTGATCCCAGCGTTAGCGAGAGCGGGCGTTCTATACAAATCAGAGAGAATTCGGATTCGGATGGGAGCAGCAGTTTGGAATCACTTGGTGTCGAAGTTGTGTCTCCCAACCCCTGATACATTGCGGAATTCAGCCATGTATCTTGGTAAGTTTTTAGAGTTGTTCAGTCCAACTTAAGCCTTTCCTTACCAGAAGGGTGGCTGCGAGAATCACAACGATGATCCAGCCGAGATTGGCAAACAAGCTTGTCAAGCGTTGCTTCCTTAAAGCCTTTGCTGTCCATTCGACCTGCGATTGTTCGTCGATCAGCTTGTCTTGCAGTACGCCTTTGACGAAGGCAGGGCGACCTGTGGTAGCAGCTGTGGCGGCGAAATAGCATCCACTGAAGAAAAAAGAGTTCTTGTCCTCGCTTGGGAATGTTTCGTCGCGGGCTTCACAGCCAAATGCCTGACCCAGAAAAATCCGTAGCCTTGGCTTCAATTCGTAGCGAATTCGGCTGATTAATTCGTACAGTTTGCGATTGCCACGATGTTCCGCCAACGCCTCATCTCGTGCAAACAAGCGGTAGACCCAACTTTCGAAAGCATCGCATAGTTGATCACTATGCCTATTGAGTTCTATTGGTGTTGGACAATTGCGTAGATCAAAGCGGCCGCCAAGTCGACGTTCCAGAAGCTCTGGCTGCAACCGTCTCGCAAGTTCAATGAAGCCACGATCTTGCTCGAGGCCAACCAGCAATGCAGTCACCGGGATACGAATCCCCAAAGCCTGTTGAATGGTTTCGAGGTCTCCCCTCGCGGACTGCGAAAGAGCCGATAGTTGCATAGGACCCACAGCCGCAATATCGAAAGGTACAAGAGTTACGATGCCATTCACTCCACATCGTGGGCGACGTGTACGCTGCAGCAACCGGCATAGGTACCGTAAGCGTGGAAGTTCGTCGCTGGCATCCAAGTCGGCCGGAAGTGCAATCTGACGTTGCTTGAATGGTGCTCTTGAAGTTTCCTGAGATGGACGCGACTTGCGTTGGTCTGCAGGACGCCGATTCGATGAGGGGAATCCAGGACGATGGGCAGGTGGTGCTGAATTGCCAGAATCTGACGAGGCCTCAGTGGCAGGGCTTGTACCGATGAGCGGGGAGGTGCTT
>NZGD01000055.1 GCA_002690925.1 Rhodopirellula sp. | reverse complement strand
TCTCCCCAGCCTCGCTTTTTCTCCGTGAGATAGTCGTCGAATCGGTCTGACTCGATCGCTGCACGAGCTTCAGACATCACTCGCTGGTAGTAGGTGAGATTATGAATGGAAAGCAGTATTGGCCCCAGCATTTCCCCTGCAACAAAGAGGTGGCGGAGGTAGCCGCGACTGTGTCGGCAGGCAAGGCAAGGGCAGTTTTCTTCGATAGGGCGGCTGTCTTCTCGGTGAATCGCATTACGGAGTTTCAGGTTTCCTTCGTCAGTGAAAGCAAGACCGTTGCGTCCATTACGCGTAGGCATGACACAATCGAACAAGTCGATTCCTCTCGCAACACTCTCCAATAAATCAACGGGTCTTCCGACTCCCATGAGGTAGCGGGGTTTATGCTCCGGAAGGCTTGGGCAGGTTGCTGCAGTGATGCGGTACATCTCTGAGGGAGCCTCGCCCACACTCAGTCCGCCCACCGCGTATCCATTGAAATCCATTGCAGACAATTCACGCGCGCATTGAACGCGAAGCTCTGCATCAAGACCGCCTTGGACAATTGCGAATTTCGCCTGGTCATCACGCGTGGATGCCTCCAGGCAACGCTTAGCCCAGCGAATTGACCTTGCCATCGCGTCTTCGACCTCATCATGGGTGGCCGGCAAAGCGATCACATGATCAAGAACCATTGCCACATCACTCCCGAGAGCTTCCTGGATCTCAATGGAATGCTCCGGAGTTAGCCGGATAGTCGCACCGTCGATGTGGCTGCGGAAAGTGGCTTCATTCTCAGTAATTTGGCTGATTGCTTTGAGACTGAAAATTTGAAAGCCTCCGCTATCAGTCAGAATGGGGCCCTGCCAGCCCGACATACCATGAAGGCCACCCAACTTTCGCACTGTTTCGTGACCAGGGCGCAACGCCAAGTGGTAGGTGTTGCCAAGGATCATGTGGGCACCAGTGGCCGAGACCTGATCAATGGTCAAGCCCTTGACCGTGCCTTGGGTACCGACCGGCATGAAGCCAGGAGTCTGTACAGGACCATGCGGAGTCAAAAAAACACCGCGCCGTGCCGAGGTGGCTACGTCGCGGTGTTTGAGTGTGAATTCAAATTGACTCATCTGCCTGCTGCTTGTGATTCAATGATCGGACGCCTCTGTCAAAAAAAGGCAGGCAACCGATTTGGCTGAATGTCAGTCACCACGCATCTTGAGACCAAGGTCAGCCAGCTTTTCACGCACTTCATTGAGGCTTGTCACACCAAAGTTCTTGGACTCCAGCATGTCATCACCGGTCTTGCGGATCAACTCACCAATCGTGTTCAACTGCAGTCTAGCCATACATTTGCGGGCACGAACAGACAGATTCAGGTCCGAGATCGGACGATCCAAAAGAGCCTGCTCGTCTGGCGACATGTGGCTGGTGTCGATGGGAGGCTCGTTGCTCTTTTTCTCGTGGGCGAACTGTCCCAAAGACAAACCTTTGCTCGTAAGCATTTCGCGGATTTCAAACAGGCTGGTTTCGCCAAAGTTCTTGCTGCTGAGAAGCTCCGCTTCGCTCGTGCGAGTCAAGTCACCAATCGTCTCGATTCCCATCTTCTGCAGGCAATTTCGACTTCGGACACTCAGTTCAAAGTTCGTTACCGGCATGTTGAGCGTCTGAGCCAAGCGATCGTTGCGTCGCTGGGCTTCCTCGTCATAAAGCATGTTACCGGTCGCTGCCGCATCCTTCATGTAGAGAAGAGTTTGCGGGTGGTCTGGGTAGCAATCCAGAATACGCTTGTAGCACATTTGTGCCTTATCGAACTGGTTGTTGTCTTCGTAGATCAAGCCGAGATTGATCAAGACACCAATGCCGGTTGGAAATGCTTTGGCGGCACGCTCGTACAGGGAAAGACTTTCATCGTCATTCCCCATTCGATCGTTCTCCAACGCCAAACCAAACAGCGCGCCAGCGTGATTCTCATCTGTTTGGACCGCTCGCTGATATAAGGCTAATGCCTCGTCCATGCGGCCACCCACCGCAGCAACCGTCGCAGCTCGTTGGTACATGTAGTCAGCGGTTTGCTCTGCTGGCCCGAAAATATTGTCCAGGATCGCCAGCGCTTCTTCGATACGGCCAGCGTAGCGGTAAGATTCGGCAACGCCGATCTTGCACTGATCTTCGTTATACCCGGAAGTTTGCGCTTTTTCGTAAACAGCAACGGTGTCGTTGTAGCTTCCGAGCTCGAACATGCAACGAGCCTGATAAAACAGTGCCATGGCACTTCCATCGGCTGATTGCAGCGTCGTCAATGCATCGCTGAACTTACCCAGCAAAAACTGACAAACGCCCATCTTGGTCTTACCAGCGGGACTGAGCAAATCATCAGCCTCCATCTCGTTGACCGCGTCGCGCAGTTCACCAAAGTGACCGTAGTTCTCGGAAACTGCAGTACGTATAGAACCGACGTCCGAGGGGCCAAACGAATTGTTCGAAAGGACCACTTCCTTCAAGTCGATAACTTCAAGTTCGACTTCACTCATAGAGACGAGTCTCCTGCCCATGGGGCTATCAAGCGTTTGTGGGATTGAATCGCTGCGACTTCAAACGACATTCGCAAAGATTGATTAATTCTCTGTCAGAATACCAAGCACGAAAAGAGCCAGCGGTGGGATTTGAACCCACAACCTCCGCATTACGAATGCGATGCTCTGCCAATTGAAGCTACGCTGGCCTTTGTTCTGGTGACACGTGAACTGATCGATTCACGCGTTTGAACGGGACTTTCCTCGACGATTCCTGACTGAGGCAGCCTTGGAGCTGGCTCAGGAACTCGAGTCTTTCCTATACGCCCCTCAACCACCGTGCCAAAATTGCGAAACCGCCCGAAAAAATACGCTAAATCGCCAAATATCGTCAAGAGGCTGTTGCCAGAGATGGGCGATTTGGTGCAATCTTCCGCAAAAAAAATCCGTCTCAGCTGACCAAGCCAACAATTTGGAGGCAAAAACGACGCGTGACCCGTTTTGCCGGCTCTTTGAGCCCGAGCCAGCTCGGGTCGAAAAAACGACGAAAACCACCCTTTAGAGGGGTCGTGTCAGCGGTCGCTGTCAATCTGATCAGGCCAATGCTTCAACCTAGTTACTGTTGAACTATCTTGGCGGACTCAATTGTGACTGCTGTCACAGGAACGTTTTGCATGGGTAAACCAGGGCGATCTCCACTCTCTTTGGTCGTGGTCTTAACGTTGGAAACCGTATCGACGACTCCGAGGCCTTTGACGACACGTCCGAAGACGGCATAGCCAGCGTTTCGGCCACTTTGGTTGAGGAACCCATTGTCTTTCGTGTTGATGAAAAATTGGCTGGTAGCACTGTTGGGATCGTTCGTGCGGGCCATTGCGATGCTGTATTTCACATTTTTCAGGCCGTTCCCGCCTTCGTTGACAATTGGCGGTTTTGTCTTTTTCTCCTTCATCGCCGCGTCGAGTCCACCCCCTTGAATCATGAAGTCAGGGATGACGCGGTGGAAGATGGTGCCGTTGTAGTGTCCGCTTTTGACGTAACTAAGAAAGTTTGCGACGGTCTTCGGGGCTTTCTCTGCATCAAGTGCAATGGTGATCTTCCCTGCAGACGTGTTGAGCTCTACCAAGGGTGATTTATTTTGAGCGGTGGTTTGAGCTGCAGTGGTGCTACACGTCAGTAGGCCAATGGCTGAAGTCACGCAGATCGCCGCGGCTAATATGCGTAAATTGATTGTCGAGCGAATTTGCGTGCGATGAAAGTTGGAAGATGTCATTTGGGGAGGGCTCCGGGGTCTAAGGGGAATTGAATTTGATGGGAGGGATTTATATCAGGGTGAAGGATCTTGGAAGTCTTTCAGAATGTTTGGACACTTACAAGTTGGTTTCAGAAATAGCCTACGTGATAACGCGTCCTATCGGTTCTGTTAATGCAGCAACAGCGAGTGTTTTTGACAACCGTTTTCGGAAGCAACTCACTTGAAAATTACCCTGAAAACAATGAGGTGCCGTCATCCAGGTTTCTCCCGATCGATCAGGGATTTCGGTCTGTCTGGTTGATTTAACCTGTCTTTTTCTCTCAGGGATCGCCTTTCTGGCCTCTCTGCTCGATGCCGAATACAGAACACCTTATTATTTTGTAGGTTTTGGCGTTGCAGGAGAAGGGCAACCACCACTCTGCTGAATTTACGTCAATTTGGCTGATATTGGTTCAGTTTCCAGCACTGAAGATATCCCTTTGCACTGTCAATTTTAAGTGTTGACTGGCAGTTGGTCAGATTTCGAGAATTTGAATGGTAGACCTGACAGGCTACCCTAGCTAGCTGCATGTAGAAGCTTGCCTCATCCCGACCGGAAAAGCCTGCCTCGTCTGGTTCCGCTCCGATCAATTTCTGATTCACCTTAAGGCCCGAGCTCTCGTTGAAATCACAGCCTGCCTCCTGTTCGCGGCTCAAGCCCTGGGTTGGGATGAGGGAAACGCAAGGTTGTGGGACTGCGCAAAAGTGGGATTCAAGTTCCGCAACTTGTTATCCTCAAGCTATGGTCGTTTCCACTTAGCCCTCCCTCGTTGCTCACGCGGTACTTTGATGTCCATTTCGCGAAGATACTCATTTCTTCTTTCTGTCGTAGCAATAGTAAGTGTGCAGTTTGCTCATTGTGATCATGCGACTGCCAAGCAGCCCAATATTCTGTTCATCTACACTGACGATCAATCACATCGCACAGTCAGTTGTTATGACGAAGCATTCGACTGGGTCCAGACTCCAAATATTGACCAGCTAGCCCGTGAAGGGGTGCGGTTTCGGCGCGCCTATATCGGCGCATGGTGCATGCCATCACGAGCCACTTTGTTGACGGGGCATCATCAGCATGGAATCGAGTCGATGCGGATGGAGGGTGCCTACCCGGGGAGTGCTTATGATCCGGAGCAGTGTCGTTTTTGGCCTTCCGCTCTTAGGCAGCAAGGTTACTTGACCGCGCACATCGGCAAGTGGCATACAGGTGTCGACGCCGGGTTTGGAAGAGACTGGGACCATCAGAAGGTTTGGAATCGACCGCGTTACCCAGAGAACGCCCCCAATTATTATGACAATCAGTTGATCTCGACCGATGGTGGTGAACCAGTGATGGTCGAAGGTTACACGACGGATAACTACACCGACTGGGCGATTGATTTCATTGAGGGTGAAGCGAACAGTGAGCAAAAACCTTGGTATTTATGGCTATGTTACGGTGCTGTGCATGGACCATTCACTCCCGCTCTACGTCATCAGCAGAGTTACGCTGGAATTGATGTGCCTGTTCCCTCGGACGTCTATCCGCCTCGTCCTGGGAAACCTGATTATGTCCAAAAAATGGAGTTCTGGGAGCCGGGTGAGAATGGGAAGCCGGTTGAGCGGAAGGTTCGCGACGCGAGTCCCGTCGGTATGAAAGATCGGCCAGGACGCCCGCTGTCCGACTGGATCCGGCAATACCATCAAGGCGTTTTGGCTATTGATGAAAACGTCGGGCGTTTGATGAAGTCGTTGCGTGAAACGGGGCAGCTTGAAAACACCCTCGTCGTTTTTACTTCTGATCAGGGATTCGCATGGGGACAGCATGGGATGAAAAGCAAGGTTGCTCCTCATGATGCGGCTGTTGCAGCACCGCTGATCATTCGCCCTGTAGGGGCTGCTTCATCAAGTGATGGTCGTGGCATGGTTGTCGACGCACCTGTCAGTGGCGTTGATTTGCCACCGACCTTTTTCTCCCAGGCTGGCATCAAGCTTCCGTGGGAAATGCACGGTCGTGACTTGAGTCCCTTGCTGAAGGGGACAACGAATAAGTGGCCACATCCCGCCATGCTGGTGCACACGGCCAAGTTGTATGGCTCGGCAACCGACACGATTCCTGGCAAGGATGATTCAGCGTTGTATCATGGCCCGGGGATTCCGTGGTACGTGATGTTGGCTCGAGGCAATTACAAGTATGTTCGAACGCTCGTCTCGGGCGAGACCGAAGAACTGTACGACATTTCCCGCGACCCTTCAGAGTTGATGAATCTTGCAGCTGAACCCAAGCATCAGCAGAGGTTGCGGCAGATGCGGGAAGAAGCGGTAGAAGAGTTACGAAGGACAGATGCCGGATTTGTTGATGAGTTGCCGGCTGTCGCAGATCAGCCAGCCTTTGAGCCACTTTCGACTAAAGCTGATCCATGGCGAAAACATGTGATCACGCGTGCCAAAGGAAGCGTCAATTCAGCTGTGTCAGCTGACTTTGATAATGATGGGCATGTTGATGTGCTTTCATCCTATGATGGCAAAGTTGTCTTGCATCGAGGGCCAAGTTGGGATCCCTTTCAAATACATGCCTTCAGTCGAGACAATTCCCGCAATAAGCCGCGAGCCGATTGCATTCACAGTTGTCTGCTTGATGTTGACGGTGATGGCGACTTGGATTTTTGTGGTTCCAGCAACACTGTGTTCTGGCTTGAGTGTCCTGATGATCCGTTTTCAGGAAAAGCATGGACCTATCGCACCATCGATGATGAAATCCTTGGAACTCATTGTTTGATCACGGGAGATGTGAATCGGGACGGACACCTCGACCTGATCGCAAACTCGGGGCGTGGGCCGAATCAAACCAATATTCCAAATTCACTGACTTGGCTTGAGGTTCCTGAAAATCCGAGGACTTCAAAGTCATGGACGCGGCATGTGTTTGCCGATCGTGATGCGCCTGGCGGAAACCACTACACGGGGATTGCCGACGTGAATGGTGACGGTTTGCCGGATATCTGTTGCGGAGCCAAAGGTGGGCCTGGTTTTGATGGTGGGGAATGGTTCGCATGGTGGGAGCAATTACCAGATCAGGCTGAGCCATGGAAGAAGCATCTACTGGCAACGCGTCAGCCTGGTGCAACAAATATTCAACCGCGCGATCTCAATCGGGATGGGTACATGGATTTTGTCGCCACGAGAGGGCATGGTAAGGGGGTGCTTTGGTTCCGTGGACCTGAGTTCACTCTGGTCGAGATCGATTCAGAAATTGTGGGTCCGCACTGTTTGGTGACAATTGATCTTGATCAAGACGGAGATCTCGATATCGCGACGTGTGGAAAGGAACCTGACGGGGAAGCCGTTTGGTACGCGAACGATGGCAAGGGTGATTTTGTCCGCCATGAGGTCGGCAGTAACCAGGGAGCCTATGATATACGTGCTGTAGATATGGACGGGGATTACGATCTTGATTTATTGATTGCGGGGCACTCAAGCAAAAACATTGTCTGGTTCGAGAATCCTCTGCCCTGATGTGTCGAGGTGGGAGGGTGCTCGGGGCGATGCCTTGAATTCTGTTGCATTTGCGGTGGTCAGAAATTGCACTTGGGTTGAATCGAGTATCATGGGGCTTGATGGCTCGGTATTGTCCGAAGCCGTCTGTCTTCTGATGCCTTCCAGTTCCTGTCTGCCTCCGGAAAATATTGATGTTCATGAGTGATCGTCGTCTGCTTGCTGTCTTGTCATGTTTGATTCTTGTGGTGGTTTGTTCTGCGAAAGAGACGAAACGTCCGAACTTCTTGTTTGTACTGGTTGATGACCAGTCTCCTTTTGATCTCAAAGTCTATAACCCGCATTCAATTCTTGATTCGCCCGTGATTGATCAGATTGCTTCCGAAGGCATGATATTTGATGGGGCATATCATATGGGTTCGTGGGCAGGCGCTGTTTGTACGCCTTCGCGTCACATGATCATGTCGGGCCGCACGGTTTGGCATTTACCTCGCCGCGGGTCTAGGAAACCGGGGGTGGGCGGTCGACAATCCTTGGCACCATCCGACCTTGCCAACAACACAATGGCGCCCGTGTTTAATCGTGCGGGATATGACACGATGCGGACTTGTAAAAATGGCAACAGTTACGCGGCAGCGAATGAAAAATTCACGGTCAGCCGTACTGCTACCAAACGAGGTGGTACCAAAGAGACTGGAAGTGCATGGCATGCTGATCAGGTTCTGGATTATTTGAACGAGCGTGAGAGTGATGCTCCGTTTCTCATCTACCTAGGTTTTTCGCATCCTCACGACACTCGCGACGGAACGGAGGATTTGTTGTCCAAGTACGGAGCAGTGAATCATAGCGATCGTGGCTCGTTGCCACCTGGTAACTCCAAGCAACCACGTTTGCCTGTTAACTATCTGCCTGCACATCCTTTTCACCACGGGCATCCCAAGCTGCGTGATGAGGTCAGTGTGAGTGGGGTTTGGGAGCGGCGAGATCCTCGGACCATTCGGAATGAACTGGGGCGGGAATTTGCATGTGACGAAAATATCGATCGACAAATTGGCCGGGTGCTGAGCCGGTTGGAGACGCTGGGTGAGTTAGAAAATACTTACGTGATCTATACCGCTGATCACGGGATGGCGATTGGACGGCATGGTTTGCAGGGCAAGCAGAATCTTTATCAACATACCTGGCGCGTGCCACTTATTGTTAAAGGTCCGGGGATCAAACCAGGCAGTCGCGCGGAGGGCAATGTTTACCTGTTGGATGTTTTGAGTACGCTTTGTGATCTGGCAGATATTCAGCCGCCGGTCACGAATGAGGGACAAAGCTTTGAGCCTGTTCTTACGGGGAAGCGTGAAAAAATTAGGGATGTTCTTTACGGTGTCTATTGCGGAGGCACCAAGCCGGGCATGCGTTGTGTCAAGAAAGGTGATTGGAAGTTAATCAAATATGATGTGATGGAGGGAATGGTTCGAGAGACGCAGTTGTTCAATTTGCGAGAGAATCCACACGAATTCCTGTCAGAACATCATGCACCAGCTGTGACTCAATTGATGAAAGGTGTTCCTCGTGGAAACCAACTGAATCTAGCGGATGATCCTCGGTACGCTGCAAAACGGCAGGAATTAGAAGCTCTGTTGCTCTCGGAGCAACGACGCCTTGATGACCCGTATCGTTTATGGGATCAGCCTCAGGATTGATCACTTTGTTTCATTAAAAAACTGAAGCAAATGAGGCATGCATGCACTTACAAACGTGGAGGAATTCAATGACCATTTTCGCAGGTGTTTTAGCCACCCTTCTAGTTTTGGCTTGTGGCGTGTGCTCGGCTGATGAGCAGCCAGATGCCATCGAGCAACCGCTTGTAGTGACCCAGCCCAATATGATTTTTATCATGGCTGATGACTTGGGCTACGGCGATGTGGGATGTTTTGGTCAAAAAGTGATCGCAACTCCGAGGCTTGATCAGATGGCCAACGAGGGAATGAAGTTCACGCAGTTTTATGCGGGGAATACTGTCTGCGCTCCAAGTCGTAGCGTGCTCTTGACTGGGCAGCATATGGGACACACGCATGTGCGAGGCAATGCTAACAGTGACACAATGCTTGAGCAGTCTTTGCGTGCACAGGATACGACCATTGCAGAAGTGTTGAAGACAGTGGGATACACCAACGGTCTTGTGGGCAAGTGGGGCCTTGGGGAGGTGCATCAGCCGGGTTTCCCGCTTCGGAAAGGATTCGACCGCTTCTTTGGCTATCTGAACCAAGTTCATGCGCACAATTATTATCCCGCATTCGTTTGGGATAACGCAGACAAGAAAACGCTGGCAAATGTTGTTGAAGAGTCGGGGGGATCTTACGGCGGGTTTCGTGGTGGTGCTGCAACTAAGCGTCTTGAATACTCGCATGATTTGTTTGTGGATGAGGCTATCAAGTTCATTGACGTTAACAGGAAAGGGCCATTTTTCCTTTATCTGCCGTTGACCATTCCACATGCAAATAACGAAGGTACGAGGATGAATGGCAATGGCGCAGAAGTTCCTGACTATGGCATTTATGCGAACAAAGATTGGCCAGATCCCGACAAGGGGCAGGCTGCGATGATTACCCGTATGGATAGCGATGTAGGCCGGATTCTTGATCACTTGAAAGCCGCAGGTGTCGATGGTAACACGCTTGTGTTCTTCACGAGTGATAATGGTCCGCATAACGAAGCAGGCCATCAGTTAAGCCGTTTCAATCCATCGGGGCCACTGCGAGGTACAAAGCGAGCGCTCTTTGAGGGCGGTATACGAGTGCCGGCCATCGCGTGGTGGCCCGGGACGGTGAAGGCTGGAACCACAACAGACCATGTGGGCTATTTTGGAGATTGGATGGCAACCGCTGCCGAATTAGCGGGTGCCAAATTACCAGAAAATGTCGATAGCATCAGCTTCGTGCCCACTTTGAAAGGAGAGTCACGACAGCAGAGAAAACATGAGTATTTGTACTGGGAGTTCTACGAGCAAGGCAGTCGCCAAGCCGTTCGTTTTGGCGATTGGAAGGCGATTCGCCAGCCAATGTTTAGCGGAACAATGGCGCTGTATGACTTGAAGAATGACGTCAGTGAGACGAGAAATCTAGCAAGTGAAAATCCTGATCTTGTGGATGCTGCTGCCAGGATGATGAATGAAGCTCATGCTCCCCACCCGGCCTGGAAAGTTCGCGGCAGGATACGCAGACGATAGCTCAGCACTGAGGTGGTCGCGACTGAGTTAATCGTGCAGCCGGTTCAGAGTTGCTAGGGGGCTGGTTTTTTGGGATTTGAATTCCCAGCTGGTTTGGAGTGAAGATGTAAATGGCGAAGCAGGAACAGGACCGAGAAGATCTGCTAAGAGACGGAAAGCAGATGTTGCTGAGGGGTGAGTGCGCGATTGACGGTGTTACCGTTGTTATCGGTTTCCGCTCACAGGGCCAGGTCAGTATCTACGTCGGGCCGGAGCCAGTTTTTCAGTTCAATAGTTCATTGGAGTTGCGGAGAGTGTTTTTTAATGGCAAGCGTTATGCGGCAATTCAGGGTAGACTGTGTGAGTTAGTAAGACCGGAATCGAGCGACCGAGTACGTTTTTCACCGCAGGCCATTCTCGCCAAGGTTGAAACTGAGATAAGAGTGACTCTCGAATCGAATTTGGCTCTGATTCAAATAGCACTTATGTCTCCTGAGTCGGACTGGAGATTGGCGGGTGGCGATTTCTTGGAATTTCGAAGTCAATTGTCAGTCTGGCTCGCAAGTGTTCTCAATCACGTGAAGATTGCTGAAACGCCCAATGTCTGACTTGGGGTGATGTGCTTGTTGTCTCGCTTGTGTCGAAACAGTTTTTATAGGTGAAAGAGTAAAGATGAAGCCAGTTTTTTTTATGGCTATGGTTGTGTTCGGAATCGTATCAACGACCAGCCCGTATGGTGCCGAGGCCAGTGATAGAAAGCCCAATATCATTTACGTGATGCTCGATGATGCGGGGTATGGCGACTTTAGTGCATTTGGTTCTCCGTATGTCAAAACACCAAACTTTGATCGCATCTGTTCGGAGGGTATGAAATTCACTGACCACTATTCGGGGTCTGCTGTATGTGCACCGACACGCTGCGTCTTGATGACTGGGTTACACACCGGGCACTGTCGACGTCGAGATAATACGGCCAAGGGGTTGGTGAAAGAACTCAGCGAGAAGAATGGTCGCCCGCTTGTGTTTCTCGAGGATGAGGACGCGACCGTAGCCGAGTCGCTGCACGAGGCTGGTTATTACACTGCAGGTGTTGGCAAGTGGGGACTCGGCAACCCCGGATCCACGGGAGTCCCTGAGAAACAGGGGTTTGATTACTGGTACGGGTATTTAGATCAGGTTCATGCCCATGACCACTTTCCTGACGAAATTTGGGATGGTGGAAAGATGATTCCTGTACCCGGAAATCGGGGTGGGAAAAAAGGTACCTACATACCCTATGAGCAGGAGACAAAGGCTCTGCAGGTGATAAGGGAACACAAGGATGGGCCCTTCTTTCTTTACCTTGCCCTCACGCCGCCGCACGGTGCCTATGTCATTCCCACCCATGATCCCGCGTTTGCCATGTACGGTGATATTCCTGGTGGAACGCAGGTGCAACATTACGCAGCGATGGTTACCCGAACCGATCAGACCATTGGCAAGGTAATGGATTTGTTGAAAGAGTTGGGAATTGATAATGATACAATCGTTTTTTACACCTCTGATAATGGCCCCAACCCACCCTTCGCGAAGGCGATTCAGAGCTCCGGAGGCTTGCGTGGTGTGAAGCGAATGCTCTACGAAGGAGGCATTCGTGCAGCGATGGGAGTCAGATGGCCAGGGCATGTTCCTGCGGGCAAAGAAAGTGATTTCGTCTGGGATATGCGAGATGTTTTTCCAACACTTTGTGATCTCGCGGGCGTTGCCCCTCCGTCTCATCTCGATGGTATGTCAGTTGTGCCAACCCTGATGGGTAATGAGCAGCAGTCCCGGCAGATGCACTATTGGGAAATTCATTCTCCTTTCCAGCAGGCTGTCCGGTTTGGTGATTGGAAGGGGATTCGTTTCGGAACAGAGGATCCGCTGGAGTTGTATGACCTCAATGCGGATCCTGGCGAGAAGCAAAATGTTGCTCAGGGTAATCCAGAGACAGTTCGCCGGATCGAGAAATTTCTTGCTTCGGCGAGAACAGAGTCCCCGTACTTTCCAGCAAAGACGAAACGTGTCGTTCGACGACAAAAGAAGAAAAAGTAAGAGGGAAAAACTCGCTTTCGTGTTTGTTTCCAACTCCATTTGAAAATTGATCTTTCATGCTTGTACGTTCACTTGTCCTACCCATCCTGGTGTTCTTTTGCATCGCATTCGCGGTGTTCAGTCGCTCGGTTGAAGCTGCTGATATTGCCCGTCCGAATATCGTGGTGATCATGCCCGACGATCAGGGGTATGGAGATCATGGGGTTACTGGGAACTCAGTCATTCGGACGCCAAACATTGACGCTTTGGCTAAGGAAAGTGCGTCCATGTCAGACTTCTATGTGTGCCCGGTTTGTTCACCGACTCGTGCGTCTTTGATGACTGGAAGGTATCACTATCGAACACGCGTTGTTGATACTTTCAAGGGACGATCAATGATGGAACCCGAGGAGGTGACTGTTGCTGAGGTCCTGCAGAACGCCGGTTATGCCACGGGAATATTTGGTAAGTGGCATCTGGGTGACAATTATCCGCTGCGACCTGATGATCAGGGTTTTGATGAGTCTTACATCCATCGAGGTGGTGGTTTGGCCCAACCATCAGAACCGATTGAGAATAACAAGCGATATACCAATCCCATTCTCTTTGAAAATGGAAAGCAAGTCGAAACAGATGGCTACTGCACCGATCTGTATTTTGATGCAGCAATCCGGTTCATTGACCGTTGCAAGCAGAAGGGGAAGCCGTTCTTTGTCTACTTGCCGACGAACGCGCCGCATGGGCCCTATCACGATGTACCGCAAGAGCTTTATGAGTACTACAAGACCGTCGATCTGAATTCCATCATGGTGGGCAAGAAGGGAAACGTTGATCAGTTGGCAAGGATTGCGGCAATGATCGAAAACGTAGATCAGAACATCGGGAAGTTGGACCAGCACCTGAAAGAACAGGGGCTTTTTGATAATACGATGGTTGTCTATCTGGTTGACAATGGTCCCAACTCAATGCGTTTTGCTGGTCCATTCCGAGGTATGAAAGCGACCGTGCATGAAGGCGGTATTCGCAGTCCGTTCTTTGTACGATGGCCTGATCGACTCCGTCCGGGCACTGTCAGTGATCGTATTGCAGCGCATATCGATTTGTTGCCTACGATCGCTGATGCAGCCGGGGTCAATGTTCCTGCACGTGCAAATGTGGACGGTCGCAGTCTGCTGCCTTTGTTGGAAGGCAAAAGTCCTGACTGGCCAGATCGCCACCTTGTACTGCAGGTGCACCGTGGTGACCAACCCGTTCGCTATCACCATATGGCCGTGAGGAATCAAAGGTGGAAATTGGTACATCCAAGCGGATTTGGCAAAGAAGAAATGCCTGAAGGAGTTCCGTTTGAGCTTTACGACATGGCGTCCGACCAGGGAGAGAAAGTCAACTTGGCTGAGGCAAAACCCAAAGAATTTCAAAAGATGCTGAAGGCCTACGATGCTTGGTTCGACGATGTCTCGACGACCCGAACTGATAATTATGCTCCGCCGCGAATCGTGATTGGCTCTGATAATGAATTAGTGAGTGCATTGACACTGCAGGATTGGCGGGTCAGCGATTCAGTGGGGTGGGGGGTGTCCGGCGTCTGGCTGGTTCACGTGGATCGTCCATCTACGTTTGATGCCGAGTTGGTATACAGTCAGCCTGTTGGTCCCATGGAACTGAGCTTGTCGATCGGTAGCGTGACACGCAAGGCGACGCTTAAGGCAGGGCAAACACGGCTAGTGATTCCGGGTATCTCGGTGCCACAGGGCGATGCTGAGGTACAAGTGCAGACTGCCTTCAAACGACGCAAGGTTGACCCTTATCATGTGATCTTGTCACGCGTCGATTGATTTCGAGTTTGCGGCTTCATGCGTAAGCAAGTTTTGCGTGTTTTTGTCGGCATCTGCCTAACTAGCGAACTTTCTGTGTTTGCAATCTGGCAGCGCATTGATTCTGATCGCTCAGTAGTCGACACTATTGCCCAAGCCCACCCGACATGGTGTGGTTCCAGGGACCTGCTCCCTCGCGACGTTCGCTTTTAATTTCACTCCTACTTTGAAATAGCACCATGAAGAAATTGCTCGCTATTCTCGTCTGCTTCGCTTTCCTTGCCAGCAGTGCTCAGGCTCAGCGTGTTACAGATTTTGACGCGATCAAACTGTACACATTCAAAAACAAGTCTGGCATGCAGGTGAAAATCACTAATTATGGCGCGATTGTGACCGCCATTCTTGTGCCGGATCGAGATGGGAAACTTGGTGACATTACCCTGGGTTACAATCGCGTCGAGGATTATATCAATGCGGTTGATAAGCCTTATTTTGGTGCAATCGTTGGTCGCTATGGTAATCGGATTGCAAATGGCGAATTCACGATTGATGGTGAAACTTATTCGCTGGCTACGAACAACGGCCCAAATCACCTGCATGGTGGAGTGATCGGATTCGACAAAGTTGTTTGGGATGCCAAACTGGTTGGTGGTAAGGGATGGTCTGGTCTGGAATTGAGTTATTTGGCCAAGGATAAAGAAGAGGGTTATCCGGGTAATTTATCAATCAAAGTCACCTACAAGTTGACTGACACCAACGAATTGATCGTGGATTATCTGGCGACCACTGACAAGGCAACGCCCATCAATTTGACCCAGCACTCCTACTTCAACCTCAAGGGTGAAGGC
>NZGD01000054.1 GCA_002690925.1 Rhodopirellula sp. | reverse complement strand
GGCAAAGAACTAAATGAAGGTCAAGTCAAAGAAAGTCGACTTGGCTGAAGGTGACCTGACGCCAATGATCGACATGGTGTTTCAGCTGATTGCGTTCTTCATGGTTCTGATCAATTTTGCGCAGACCGAGTCCAATGATCGCGTCAAATTACCCAGCAGCCAGTTGGTAAAACCACCTGAAGTACCTTTGGAGTTTCCTATCATTTTGCATGTTGCGCAGGATGGTGAGATCATTCTCGGTGGCGATGACTACACCGCGGAGACCCTGCGTGTTGGTTTGCAGAGAGAATTGGCCGTCATAAAAGCAGAAGGGAAAACCGTTCAAGACGCTAATGTCGTCATCCGAGCTCACAAGGACACATCCGCTGGGGACGTGCAAGAAGTGATTCGAGTTGCCCAAGAACAACAGCTTGAGAAATTTGCCTTGCGGGTAAAGGAAGATAACTCATGAAAATCCGAAATCGTGGAGAAGCTGAAAAAAGCGGCTTGAACATGACCAGCATGATTGACGTTGTCTTTCTGTTGCTCATCTTCTTTGTCATGACTTTCAAAATTGTGGAACTGGAGGGTGACTTCAGTGTTCGCATGCCACTGGCGGGAAGCGATTCCATGACCATGGATCCGACCGACTTGCCCCTGAAATTAAGGCTGCAGGCCGACGAAAACGGCAAGCTGACCACGATGTCACTCAATGAGATCAATCTAGGAACAGATTTTGATCAGCTGCGTGCCAACGTGGTCGAGTTAATTGGCACCACTGCCCCTGCGGAGGGTGAGGATGGACCGGAGATTGAGATCGATACTGACTACAATCTTCGATATGAGTATGTAATTCGCTCAATTACTGCGGTAAGCGGGTACAAACAGGGCAACGAAGTTGTCAAACTGATTGAAAAGATCAAGTTTGCCAAACCACGCCGATAAACTGTGATTCTGCTCCTCGACAATTACGACTCCTTTGTCCATAACTTGGCCCGCTATCTGAGGCGGTTGGGTGCCGACACGCTCGTCGTGCGCAGCGATCAGATTGATTGCAGCGATTGTCAACGTCTCGCGCCAGATGCGGTCGTTTTGTCGCCTGGTCCCAAGGGGCCATTCGAAGCAGGTTGTTCACTGGATGTGGTTCGAAATCTAGGCCCTGAGATTCCTATCCTTGGCGTCTGTCTAGGGCATCAGGCCATTGCCGCGGCTTTCGGTGCAACGATCAGTCCCTGTCCTCCCAGGCATGGCATGACCAGTCTCGTCACGCATGGTTCTGTCGGTTTGTTCGCTGGTCTTCCGCCCACAATTAAGGTAGGCAGATATCACTCATTGGCAGTCGATGAAGATAGCCTGCCTGCGGAATTGGTAGTGACGGCACGCAGCCAGGACGATGGCGTGATCATGGGAATTCAGCATGTCTCGCGACCAGTACATGGGGTTCAGTTCCATCCGGAGTCGGTGTTGACAGATGAGGGAATGGCCGTGCTTGAAAATTTTGTCGTGGGGGTAAGGCGTAGAGAGTTGCGTCATTCGCAACATGGTCCAAACGAAATGCGACCCAAAGTACTTCGTGATTCGAAGCGTGGGGAATTGGCCTCGTGATCCTAGAAGCGATCGTGACTTCGATCGATTTGAATGGAGTCGTCAATCTGGCACCGATGGGACCAGTGGTGGCTGATGATTTCGGTGAGCAGAATGCCCCGGAACGCTTGGTGCTCAAGCCGTTCAGTTCATCAGTGACGTATCAAAACTTGATGGCCACCGGGAAGGCGGTCGTGCATGTCACGGATGATGTCAGTTTGATTGCTCGAACTGCGGTTGGAAAAATTAGTAGCAGCGAGATCGCAGGGTTGGTGAAACAGTGGGAAGATTCTGATTGGTGGAGACTGCGAAGTTGTCATCGTTGGATGGCAGTACAAGTGGAGGCGGTTTCAGATCGACAACCTCGTGTTGAGATGGATTGTCGCGTCGTTCATTCCGAAATTGAGAAACCGTTTTTTGGCTTCAATCGTGCAAAGTTCGCTGTGATCGAAGCTGCTATTCTGGCAACAAGAACACATCTGTTGTCTGCTAGTCAAATTCAGGAAGAATTGGATCGTCTGCAACCTTTGATCGATAAGACGGGCGGTCAGACCGAACAGGCAATGTTCGATTTCCTTCGGAAGACGATCGATGAACGCATCACGAACCATTAATCCCCCAGCCTCTGATGGCAATGGGTTCTCGGTGCGGATCTGTACTGGCTCTCGTTTGCATTTTGGCTTGCTTGATACCGTTCGCCCTTTTGGCGGTATCGGCGTCATGCTCAATACGCCTGCCACTGAAGTGGTGGTTTCAACAGCCGACAGATTTTGCTGTTCAGATAATTATCAGGATCGAATTGGTCCGATTGCTGAACGAATTCGTCAACTCAATGGTGCGGCGACCTTGCCATCATGTTGCGTGGAAGTCCTGCGAACTGCACCAACTCACTGTGGGCTAGGGAGTGGAACACAGCTAGCGTTGGCAGTTACTGAAAGTCTTTGTCTTTACCAAGCTTTGACCGTAGATCAAAGCACAATCGCAAATGCTCTGGCAAGTCGTGGACAAAGATCTGTGGTTGGCACTCATGGTTACTGGCAGGGTGGAATGATCTATGAAGCAGGCGATGGCGAAGCAGGCGATGGCGAAGCAGGCGACGGCGAAGCGGATGAAAAGGCTGTGGGTGAGCACCTCAATGCTGTTCAGGAGGGAGTTTACTTGCCGGAGGAATGGCGTGTTGCAGTATTAAGGCCACTGGATCACGTTTTTGCTGTTAGTGGTGAGCAGGAGCGTGACAAGTTTTCACGTCTGCAACCAGCCTCTGAGAAGGTGGGGCATGAATTGCGGCGTTTGGTAATCGAGGAAATCATGCCGGCTGCGAAACGGGGCCATTTCAATGCATTTGCCAATGGTACGCGAATTTACAACGAGTTAAGTGGGCGTTTATTTGCGAGTGTCCAAGGAGGATCCTACAACGGTGAGGCTGTCACACGGGTGATTGAGTGGCTAAGCGATCAAGGTGTGCTCGGACACGGGCAAAGTAGTTGGGGGCCGGGTGTGTTTGCCTGGTTCGAATCACAGAAGGCAGCCGAGGCAGGTTTGGCGTTGCTGCCCGATAATGTTGAGCTGGTAACGCTGGCATCTGCCCGTAACGAGCCGCGCACTGTTCAGTTGCAGGGCACAAGGTGAAAATCCGTTGGTAGGTCCGGAATCTGCCACCGATTCACTTGTGTGGGGCGATTGCGTCATCGTCGTTCGACGTAGGCAAACCAATATTTGGATTCATTGACCATGCTGCCAGCACGATGGCGGATGCGAAGTAGCCAGCAACGTATTCAATGACTGCTCCACGGTTGGCACTATCGAGAACGATGGTGCCCCAACTCTCTGGTCCAAACAAAACGAAAAGCTGATTGCCTGGCAGAGGTGAATGAATGATTCCAAAAGCCGTCAGTGCGCCAGCCAAAGCCAACACAAGGGCAGCCACCTTGATTTCACGATCCACAATTTTTGCCAGCGCCCAGGCCCACAGCAAGCTTGTGATGATGAAACCACTACTGAGCATGCCGACCGTTTTGAGATTGGCTTGTAGTAAACTGTCCTGCAAGGTCGAAAGTTGGATACCAGCATCTCGGAGAGCCCCGTCACCGAACATCTGGTTCGGAAAGTTCATCGAAAGAAATGCCAAAGCTGGTAAGCAAGCCAATGCGACAGCAGCATAATGTCTCCGGGGTGTTGCCAAAAAACTCTGCGCTGTAATTTCTAAACCTACGAAGACCAGGATGGGGTAAACCGTAGCTGCGGGGATGTAAGCATTGATCAAGCCAAAATAGCCGACCAAGCCTGCTGATCCGATTAGCAAAGCGGTTCCAAGAGTATAAGCTGCGCGTCCACCCATGGCTTTGTATGCAGGATGCCCGATGTAAGGCGTTGTTTGGATGACACCTCCCGAGAATCCGGCAATTAATGTCGCAAAAGCTTCCACTCCGATCACCGTTCGTGTGTCGTATTCATCGCCGGCCGCCGCCGCGCTCTCCGTGCAATCAATGCCGCCGACAACGGTTCCAATCGCAAAGGGTAAAGCGATCGGTAGATAGGCAAGCGCATCATCAAAGTCGGTAAGCCAATTGAATTGCCAGGCCTCCAGCCACTGGCTGGGGAACCATGAGATGTCGGCCGGAGGTGTGGGCAACTCGTAGCTGTTGCCAGGGATCAAGCACATGGCATAGAACACAACGCTTGCGACCAACAACGCGCCTAGAGTACCAGGGGTCCTGCCCGGAAGTGGAATTCGCCCGACTAAAGCGCTTAGCACAATCACCAGAGCAATCATTCCCGGCAACGGATGCCGAAATATTTCCATGAGTGGAATGAAGCTGATCAAGACCAAGGCGATTGCTGCTAAAGAGCCCAACAGTCCAGCTCGGGGAATGATTCGACGGACGATTTCTGTGAATGGTGCTAACGCAAACTTAAGAACACCGCTCATTACGATGCACCAAATACCGATGTGCCATGTTCGGTAAGCAGCGTCCTGTTCGCTCAATCCCATTCCTAAACCTTGAAGATAAGATGGGCCGAGAATAAACAGAATGATTCCAAAGGTGCTGGGGGTATCGAGTCCCAGTGGCATGGCGGTGACATCAGCCCTTCCTGTCCGTTTGGCTAGCCAGAATGCCAGAATAAAGAACGCCACGTCCCCGATCAGAACACCTAATGCGGTGCCCGGGATCATCGCGGAGACGACAAATTCAACTGGAAACCCGAAACCGCTCAGCAACGCTACCATCAAGATCAGGCCAGCAATATTATCGAGCATTAAGCCGAAAAATGCGTTGATGTCGCCGGGGCGCGCCCAACGGTAGGCTGCTCGGCCGTTTTCTTGTGTATTCAAGGCAATTCGTCTCGACAGATGAAGTTCAAACACGATGTTGTAATGGGCATACCTTACCTGTTCCATATAGCCCTGCAGGGTGGTTTGCTCTGGATAGCGGATTCATTTTTGACTTTAAAGAGATTTTGGGGATACTAAAGCTGAGGTTTACGGTAATTAACTTGCGGGGAACCTAAGGTTTCGTCGCGTAGGTAAATGTGTCCGATACTAAGACACGCCATTTTTGTGCGTAATGCACGCCCTTATTTTTGTTTTACTTGTCTATTCCCTAACGATGGTGGATCATTCGATGAATGCATTAGCACCAATTGCTTCCGTGAACTTGCAGGGTGACGTCTCCGACGAAAGCCTGATTGCACAGTACCGGGAAAGTGGAGATCGAGGTCTTTTTGAGACCCTGATGCGACGCTACGAGCGTGAGATGTACAGTTATCTTCGACGCTACATCGGCAACGCCGAGATGGCCGAAGATGCCTTTCAGGGCACTTTTTTACAGGTACATTTAAAGTGTCATCAATTTGATCCTGCTCGTCGTTTTCGTCCGTGGTTGTACGCGATCGCAACAAATCAAGCGATCGATGTGCAGCGACGTAACAAGCGGCACCGGATGGTTAGTCTCGATCGATCTTCGTCTAGCGAAAAAGATGAACGTGGGAACAGTTGGTCTGAAAAGCTGGTTGGTGACTCACCGGATCCGCACCGGGCGGCATCCGATCAAGAGAATAGTCGATGGGTGCACGATTCCGTTGACTCCCTGAGTGAGTCAATGCAGCAGGTGATCCATTTGGTCTACTACCAAGGGTTGAAGTACCGCGAGGCGGCTGATGCTTTAGGGATCCCTGTCGGTACGGTGAAGAGCCGTTTACACGCCGCTGTGCAGCGTCTGGGCTTACTTTGGGATGAGACTCGGCACGAGATGGACGAGTAGTCGTCGATTTCCTTGGAAAAGATGAACCCAAGGTCACTTGCGCGCGTAGAAATACCGTCTAGAAGTGCTGCAGTGTCTGCTGCAGCATGATGATTCTGTCCCTCACGCTTTTGTCTGCTGGTGATGCACGAAGACCTGATCGGCTACCTGCTTGGCGCGCTTGAACCGCATGAAATGCGTCGAGTTGCCCAGTGGTTGGAAGATGATCCAGCGGCTCGGCAGGAGCTTGAAGCGATTGAAAAATTGCTCCGACCGCTCGAACAGACTTATGAGCCGTCCAAGTCACCGCCACAAGATCTGATTGCGAAGACACTTGCGGCCTTGCCTCCCGGACCATCGCAGAGTGTGAGCAAGTCTGAGGTTCACATGGAAGATGAGCGGGCTGACGTTGGAAGTTGCGATCTCGTTGATCTGCCGAAGCTCGAGCCTAGTCTGGGAAATGCAGGTGGTCGTGGATACGGTTGGACAGACTGGTTAGGGGCTGCTGCAGCTGCGGTCGTTATGCTGACTGTCATCATTCCTGCCTTAGCCGCAGGGCGGCTCGAGGCTCGAAAGACGGCGTGTCAGGATCACTTGCGTCAGTTTGGTACGGCGATCACACAATATGTGAGCCACAGCCCTCAGGAGAGAATGCCAGCGGTCGCCGAGACGGGGCGTGAGGCGTTTGCAGGTGTGTTTATGATCCGACTCAATGAGGCCGGTCTGTTGACCGACCCGGACTTGCGTTGGTGTCCCTCACTCGATCAGCCTCCGAACATAGAGGCTGCTTTAACAGATTTGGCCAGCGTGCCTTCGCTAGATGATATTCATGACGCGCCGGTAGACCGACTGAGGCAAATGCAGCAGTACGCTGGCGGGCAATATGCTTACAACCTCGGCGTCATTGAGGAAGATCGGCTCAAGTCTCCGCGGTTCGAATCACGGGCTTCTTTTGCCGTTATGTCAGATGCTCCGCTGCCGGGGATCACCGGAACGACACAGCATGGCAAGCTTGTGGGGCACAATGGAACAGGTATCAATGTGCTTTACGAAGACGGGCGTGTGCGTTTTATCCCACTCGCGGCGTTGGAGACGATGCCTGACCATCCGCTCCTTAACCACCGAGGCGAAGTCGAAGCGGGGGTGAGTGTCGATGATGCGACTCTCGCACCAAGTTGGCGTCCTCCGTTCGTGAACGTTCGGCAGCGGTAGCTCGCTCACTGCCTGCGGCATTTGGAGGATTGTGTTGACTCAATTGCGTTGGCGAACGGTGTCGAGCTAACGACTGAATCGAGTCAGTGGCGGTCTACTCGGCCGGTTGGCTTAGCATATCCATTGCAACTTCTCTAATTGAAATCACGAGTGCTTGTTTCCTGGCCGGTCGGGAAATCATTCGGTACGTCCGTAAGCGTCACCGTTCCCGTCGCAGCCCACTCAGCACCTCGTAGTAAGGTTGTGATGAAGCCAACACATTGGACGGAGTAGTCAGCGTGCCCCATTGGAGTGTGGTAAACGCGACCTTGGCCATATTCAATCGTCATCATCATCGGTTCATTGCGTCCGGTACCTTTGAAGGCCTTGTCGGCAAAAGCCGTCGCCAAAATCGTCATGTTGTCCGCAGGGCCACGAAGTTGTTGATAGAGTTCGTCTTTGGCATGAAGCCATGTTCGTGGCAGTCCCTTGGTGATTGGATGCTCTGGATTTCGAATGACAATCTTGAATTCGTGTTGCGGACCATGTGAGCCACCGTTACCCGGAGTGGTATCACGGACGGTCTTTCCAGCATCATCGATGTAAACGTAGGGTCCTGTTTTCTCATTTCGTCCACCCCAGCCACCAAGACCAATCATCTTGTTGTACGCTGGCCAGTCGCCAAACGAATTGTCCGCCGCGTGAACGATGACAAGTCCACCGCCGTTTCGGACGAACATGTCGAAAGCCTGATTCGTTAATTCAGGCCATGGGGCTGCATTCCAACCAAAGTTATTGATCACAACATCGTAGTCATCAAATTTTGGTTTAAAATCTGGGTCAGGCTTGGGCTGGGGCAGATCTTGGTATGACTTTCCGTCTTTAAGAGGGAAATCCTTCAGCAATGCGCCTCCTTTCCAAGTGAACTGTGTGCGTTCCACATCAACCGTGAAGCGTCCTGATTCCTCAAGATACTTTTTCATCATGGCCGTTGTTTTTGGCCACGCACCATGATTGTTTTGACCATCAATGATAAGTGCTTTGAGTTTCTCTTCTGCGTTAACATTCATCGTGGCTGTGACGATGGCGATGGCAGTCAAAAGTAAGATGATCAGACGTTGCATTTAAGATTTTCCAGTGAAAGTCGAGGTCGAGGATGGGTGCGAGCTAATCAGAGACGAGCATGCGTGTAGGGCCCGCTCACTACGGGGCGATTTGGGTTGCTTGGCCGATACACGGTTCGTGAAAGGTGGTTAGCTTTGCGAATCTTGATATTCCGAAATTTTGGCCATTGATCCCTGTAGTTGGCCATACAGGTCTCTGTAGATGGGAAACAGTTGGTTGTACTGTTTGGTTGCTAGTCGATTTGCAGGTGTTTCCTCTGCGACTTCAATTGTTGCTTTGCATGCAGCTTCAATCGAGCGGTATGCTCCATCCCCGACAGCCGCAAGCAGGGCCACTCCGAAGGCTGGGCCTTGCTCTACTTCCAGCGTGGTGATTTTTTTACCGAATACATCTGCCTGCATTTGACGCCACATCGGATTCTTGCTGCCGCCTCCGGAAGCTCGAATTTGACGTACTGGCACATCAAGAGACTGAATGATGTCGAGGCTATCGCGAAGCGCATAGGTGATGCCCTCCATCACACTTCGTGTCATATGGCCACGTGTGTGAGTCAGGTTCATGCCAACGAAACTGCCTCGTGCATTGGGGTCAGCGTGGGGTGTTCTCTCGCCATTGAGATATGGCAGGAACAGTAAGCCATTGCTTCCAGCAGCGATTGCGGCAGCTTCGGCAGTTGCCGAAGCGTAGCGATCTTTTGGAGCAATCCCGGCTAACCCTTTTAACACGGAATCAACCCACCACTGAAGCGATCCGCCGCTTGTGAGATTGACACCCATCATGTGCCATTTGCCGTTCACCGCGTGACAGAAAGTATGCAGCCTGCCTGTTGCGTCGTATTGGGGTTCATCGCTGTGGACGAACATGACGCCACTGGTTCCAATTGAAGTGCTAAGGATTCCTTTTTTTACGACGCCATTTCCGACGGCACCCGCGGCACAGTCCCCTGCCCCGCCCACGACTTTGCAGTCCGTCGTCAAGCCAAGTTTCTTGGCCGCGTCCTTGGTAAGCGTGCCAGTGACTTCATCGCTTTCTACCACTCGAGGTAAAATCTGCGCATCAAGTTCTAGCTTGCCAAGCAGGCGTTTGGACCACTTTCGTTTCACAACGTCGAGTAACAGGGTTCCGCTGGCGTCGCTGACTTCTGTGACAAAATCACCAGTCAAGCGGCGACGAATGTCATCTTTTGGGAGAAGAACTTTCGCCAGTTTGTCAAAATTTCGTTTTTCCTTGTTTCGAAGCCAAAGTATTTTTGGAGCTTGGAAGCCAGTTAATGCGGGGTTGGCTACCATCTTGATCAAGTTCTTGCGTCCACCGGCGGCGGTTGTGATTTCGTCACACTCGGCGGCTGTTCTTTGATCGTTCCACAGTAGTGCTTTTCGGATGACTTGATTTTTCTTGTCAAGAAAAACAGAGCCATGCATTTGTCCGCTCAGGCCGATGGCTTTCACGGAATCTGGCTTCAGCTTGGCTTTTCGCATGACTGCACGAACTGTTTTGACTGTTGCTTTCCACCAGTCTTCAGGGTCCTGTTCTGTCCAGCCCGGGCGAGGTTGGTGCAGTGGATATTCGGCTACTGATTCGGCGAGTACTTTGCCTGAGACGTCAATCGCAAGTGTCTTGGTTCCGCTGGTACCAATATCAATTCCTAGGTAGCAACTCATGTAGATGATTCTCCTGTCTCGTACTGCGAAAGACTGCGTGAACTCCGAGCCACTATAGTACGTAACAACGCTGGACTTAACCCTCGCGGGAGAGGATTACCTGCGTTGTTACCCAAATCTATCAATTCCCGACATGATTCTCCCTGCCACCACGAGCTTGATCTGTGACGCCAGCTGATTTCTCCTCGGACCGACGCCGATTTTTGGTCGGAGCAACCGCCGTTGTCGCAAGTCTCGATTTGGGCTGCGGCAAGCAGGCACCGGTCGTTGTGCCCGCTGCGCAAACGCATCAGGATGTACCGTTGCGAGTGCTGCTGTTGGGCGAACCACAGGATGAAGGTGCCGTCTCAAGAGGCTGGGAGGCGGTGTCAGAGCAGCAGGTACAGGTCGATGTGCTGCCATTGACTAGAGCCGATCCCAGCGGCATCAGCGATGCTTTCCTGGCTGGAGCTAAAAAAGCTGATGTGGTGATCTATCCACTTGTGCTTGTGGGAGAGGCTGCTCGCAATGATGCAGTGGTGAAGATGCCTGCTGATGAATTAAAGCGAATCGAATTAGAAGTCGGAACCTTGCTTCCAGCTGCTCGCAATGGTGCGGCTCGATATGGCGGGTCAGCCTATGCACTGCCGCTTGGTTGTGCCTTGCCTGCTGTAGTCGCGCAGTCCAAAGTCGAGCCACTTGAGTCATGGGAGGACTATGATCAGCTTGTGGGGAATCAGTGGAACGGTTCGGCAGCAGAGCCGACGGCGGCCGGTTGGGCGGGAACGATGTTCTTATGGCGTTGTAGTGGCATTAAAAATTGGTTGTTTGAGCGAAAAGATCTGAGGCCACTAATCAATACGCAACCCTATGTGACTTCGCTTGAACTCATGTTGAGGACCAACGGGCGATATGCATCAAAAGATCAGACACCGGATCAGATTTGGACTCTGGTCGGCGAAGAAAAACTTCATGGTGGAATCGGTTTTCCTTCACGACGGTCAGGTGCAGCGGACGATCTGCTAGTGTTTGCTCTGCCGGGAGGTGTAGATCTTTCAAGGATAGTGCTTGACCCCTTCTCGCCCGTCGTTTCGATATCAGCCAGTTGTCGACAGACCACTGCGTCAAAACGCTTCGTGGAATGGTTGTGTGGAGGTGAAGGCAGTCGTTCGGTGCGTGGCCAAGTCGCCGGAATGACCGACTTGCGAGGTATCGCGTCAAGCAACGATGCTTTGTCACCTTACGATGAGTGGCTAGGAGGGCAGTTGCAGGCACCCCTGACAGCGCCTTGTCTCCAGTTGAATGGTGCGTCGGACTACCTCGTTGCATTAGATAAGGGCGTGCGTCGTGCTTTGAAAGGGGAAGTCACAGCGCAAAAGGCTATGGATGAGGTGGCTGAGCAATGGGCCGACCTGACTTCAGCTATTGGCGTAGACACGCAGATTCGGGCATGGCGTATGGCCCAGGGGATGAGGGCATAGCTGATTTTGTGCAGCAAGCGATCGAGGGTCAGGACTGATGTGGGCAAAGAAAAAGGCACGTGCATAGCACGTGCCTTTCCTTTGTTCAGTTCGTTTCCTTGACCTTTAACAGGCAGGAAAACTACTCGTCGTCGGCTTCTTCGGGGGTTGCTGCAACTGCAGTTGTCTCTGCTTCGTCGTCTGCTTCTTCATCGTCAAAGGCAGGCTTCTCGGCAGCTACACTTCCTCGATCATTCTTGCCAACGAGTTCCAAGATAGCTCGCTGCCCAGCATCACCGAGACGCGGTGTGGCCAGTCTTAGGATGCGGGTGTATCCACCCGGACGGTCGACATAACGCTCGGCGATGGTGTCGAAGAGAATTTTCGCGGCTTCCTTGTCACCAATCAACTGTATGACTCGTCGCCGCGCGGCAACAACAGGTGCACGCGCCGTCGCCCATTTCTGCCATTCGTCACTCTGCCGCCATTTTCTCCACTCGTCGCTGCCCCGTTCAGCTGACGTCTCGAGCTGTTCAGCAGCTTCTGCCGAGGGAATGCTCTTTTTGGCAATCGTGATGCACTTCTCAATGAGAGGACGCACCTCCTTTGCCTTGTGAAGAGTGGTCGTAATACGACCAGCTACCTTCGGTGCATTCTCATCGAGGCTCGCGTCTCGTTCGGTCAAAAATAGCGCGCTCGCAAGGTTCTTGAGCATCGCTTTGCGATGGCTCGGGCTTCGTCCCAGGGTGCGGCCTCGTCTTCGGTGACGCATGGCATCAAGTCCGTCAAATTATGTCGTTAAAGAATTAGGTGACTGCGATTCGCTAACCGTTCTCTAGAAGAGTGGTTGATTAGGAACTCGCATTCCAAGGTGTAGGCCGTACTGTGAAAGTTTTTCGCGAACCTCATTCAAGGTTGTGTCGCCGAAATTACGTACTTCCAACAATGTGTCTTCGGTTCTCTGAACCAAGTCACGTACAGTCTGGATGTTCTCGCTCTCCAAGCAATTATTGGCACGCACTGACAAACGTAGGTCAGCAAGTGTCATGTTCAGCTTCGCTTCCAGCTGAGCTTCCGGCGATCCAGCACCACCACGGGCGGCCGAGAAAATACTCGGTCCCAGTTCGCGGTACTGCACGAAAGGATTGAGATGCTTTCTGAGGATCTTCGCCGATTCCACCAAAGCCATTTCCGGATTGACTGAACCGTCGGTCCAGATTTCCAAATTCAGCTTATCGTAGTTTGTTTTCTGCCCGACACGGGTTTCCTCAACCTCGTAACGAACTCTCGTGATCGGGCTATAAACAGCGTCGACAGGAATGATACCGATCTCGTGGTCTACCGTGCTATGTTCGGTGCTAGGAACGTAGCCACGACCATTCTCCACGACCATTTCCATCATGAATGGAACATCATCGGTGAGTGTTGCGATGACATGGTCCTTGTTGATTACCTCCACGTCCGAGTCTGTCTGGACATCGGCTCCGGTGATGACTCCTGCCTTATCACTCTCGATAGTGATCACGCGTGTTGCTTCACTGTGATTTCGGACCACGATGCTCTTGACGTTCAGAACGATTTCCGTGACGTCCTCGAGGACGCCGGGAATCGTCGTGAACTCGTGTTGAGCACCGCGGATCTTGATCTGAGTCACAGCACTGCCCATCAGGCTACTTAGCAGCACACGACGGAGGCTGTTGCCAACGCTTGCTCCGAAACCACGTTCAAATGGTTCCGCAGAAAATTTGCCGTAAGTTTCGGTCAGTGAATCGCGGTCGACTTCCAAGGCACTTGGGAGTTCCATGCCACGCCAACGAATATGCATCGTGATGATTACCTCAGTTCTGAACAACAGATGTGGGAGGTGAAGCTGCTGGGTTTAGTGGGTATTCATACCCTTCATCAAACGAAACGAATGATGAATTGTTTTGCTGGTCGGATTCGCCCTGACGGGGATGAATCTGAACTAGACGCGACGCTTCTTGCGAGGGCGGCAACCATTGTGCGGAATAGGGGTTACGTCTTCAATCAATTTCACATTCAAGCCTGCAGCCTGAAGCGAAGTGATTGCGCTCTCCCGTCCTGAGCCCGGTCCCTTCACGCGAACTTCAACGTCCCGCATACCGAACTTGGTTGCTTTTTCTGCAGCTTGCTGTGCGGCACACTGGCCCGCGAAGGGAGTGCTTTTACGACTTCCTTTGAAGCCGCTCGTACCTGCACTGGCCCAGCAAAGCGTGTCGCCTTTAGGGTCAGTGATGGTCACGGTTGTGTTGTTGAACGTTGCGTGAATGTGCGCGATGCCGTTGGAGACATTGCGGCGAACACGTTTCTTTTTGTTTGACTTTGCCACGGCAAAGAATCTCTCGAAAAATGGAGTGCGGATCTGGGAAAACGAGGATGTCGCGGACTAACGCAAGTCCTTAACACCTTTCTTGCCGGCAACCGTCTTCCGCGGCCCTTTCCGGGTGCGGGCGTTGGTCTTGGTTCGCTGCCCACGAACAGGCAAGCCGTTGCGGTGCCGGAGCCCGCGGTAAGCTTTGATCTCACGCAATCGCCCAACGTTTTGGGCCAACTGACGGCGAAGTGGACCCTCGACCGTGTAATCACGCTCCAAAAGTGCGGCGATTCGGCCCAGCTCATCCTCTTGGATTTCACTTGCTGCCCTCGCGGGGTCAATTCCCAATTTCTCACATACCTCCCGAGCACTGTGCAAGCCAATGCCGTAAAGGTAGGTGAGAGAGTATTGAATTTGTTTGTCGTTGGGGATATCGACGCCCATCAAGCGGGGCATAACCGGACTCCGGAGAAAGGTCTAATGTTGATCAGGGCAAGGGTAGACCGAGTCTGAACGGCGAAAATCGCAGCTTGTTCGACTGAGTCGTCCCGAAATATACCGACCGGCCCCCTATTTGCTCAATGGGGACAGGCCATCATTTTTTGCAAGAATTTTGCCGAATCATTCTGAGAAACTCGGTTGGGACGTCATCCCGTGTACTTGCTGGCACACGAGTTTGTTCGATGACCCTGAACTGCGATAGGTCAATCGACAATTTTGTGTCCCCTTCTACGTTCGACCAGACCCTCGTTAGCCATAATTCAAGGCAATCAGGTAACAATTGTCGGTAAATTTCTGCACCGCCGACCACAAAACAGCGATCTTTACCTGCGATTTCTAGTGCTTTCTTGGGACTCGAGGCTGAATCGACCCCCTCTGATGACCAATCGGGGTTCCGTGTGACGACAATGGTCCGCCGGCCGGGAAGCGGGCGACCGATCGAGTCGTAAGTGCGTCGCCCCATGATCAGAACGCCTCCCATGGTCAGCCGTTTGAAACGACGTAGGTCGCTGCTCAAACGCCACGGCATGTCTCCGTTGAGCCCGATAACGCCTGTGGGCGTCATCGCAACAACAGCCGTTACGCCGTTTTGATCATCAAAATAATTGCTTTTATCGGTCAAACGGCCACCGGAGCCTTGATGCGGGGATGTGGGTCGTAACCGATAAGCGTGAAGTCCTCGAAGGCGAACTCGCTCACTGATGCTGGCGTGGAGTTGATCTGCATCTTGGGCAGTGGTCTTGGGTGTCTGGAGAGCTGCTCGCGAGCTTGGTCAAAATGATTTTTGTACAGATGTACATCTCCGAGTGTGTGGACAAACTCACCAGGTTGCAGGCCGGTCACCTTCGCCATCATCATGGTCAGGAGTGCGTAACTCGCGATATTGAAAGGAACGCCGAGGAAAAGGTCGGCACTGCGTTGATAAAGTTGGCAGGATAAACGACCACCGGCCACATAGAACTGGAAGAGCAGATGGCAGGGAGGCAGTGCCATGTCTGCCACGTCGGCTACATTCCACGCAGAAACGATCAGTCGGCGCGATTGCGGGTTCGTTCGGATTTCACTTTCGATCTGAGCGATCTGATCGACAGTTGTCCCATCCGGGCTTTGCCACGATCGCCATTGATGGCCGTAAACCGGTCCCAGGTTGCCGTCCTCATCCGCCCACTCGTCCCAAATGGTGACGCCATTCTCGGTAAGCCATTTGATGTTGGTGTCACCCTTGAGGAACCAAAGCAATTCGTAGATCACTGACCGAATATGGACCTTTTTAGTGGTGAGCAGCGGAAAGCCCTG
>NZGD01000053.1 GCA_002690925.1 Rhodopirellula sp. | reverse complement strand
GTGGGAGAACCTGGCGGGAGATTCCAAGTACGACGAAATCAAAAGTTCTCTTCGGAAGGCTGCCCCCAAGATTTTTGCTCCGCAGGAAACCAAATTCAAGGTACGGAACGATCTTGTTTTGGAGGGTGAGTCTTTTCACTGGTCGAAGGGAAAAGGGACAGGGAAAAAGACGACTCATGAGAAGAAAGTTCCGGGACCCGCTCAGAAGAAGGCGCCACCCAAGAAGAGCGGAAAGAAAAATGTTCTCTTCATTGTCTGCGACGATCTCAACACGCATGTGGCCACTTCGGGATACCCGCATATCAAGACGCCTACTCTATCCCGGTTTGCTTCCGAAGCTATGACCTTCAATCGGGCCTTCTGTCAGTATCCGGTGTGTGGGCCGTCGCGGGCTTCTTTTTTAAATGGGCTCTATCCGCAATCGTCCGGGGTCATCGATAACAAGGCGGACATTCGTCAGACCCGGCCGGGGACAATATCCATGCCGCAGTTTTTCAAAAAGAATGGTTACTGGACCGGGAGTGTAGGGAAGGTTTTCCATTCGCCACGACATGAACATGGTGAGGTTGCCTGGAGCGAATTCCTCCGCTTTGAAAATGATGAGCTTCCCGTGGTGACGGAGGCTCGCAAGAAATTTGAAGCGGAGAACGGCTCGGTTGATCTCCAAAAAAATCGTAAAGCCTGGCGCGCTCTGGAAAAGAAAGCCAAGGCCACGCTCGATGCCCAGACGCCGCCTGGATATGGCGCGAGTGGGCTCAGCGATGCGCAGCACAAGGATGGCAAGAATGCTCGTCAGGTTGCGAAATGGCTCAAAGAAAAATCATACGGAGACAAGCCCTTTTTCATGGCCTGTGGCATTCAAAAACCTCACGTGCCCTTCCTCGCACCACAGAAGTATTTTGATCTCTATCCGACGAGCGGGATTGTCTACAAGCCGGACCCGAAAAACTTATGGGAAACCCTGCCGAAGAAGGCCATGAACACCCGCTTCAAGGAATTTGGTTTTGAATTTTCCAAGGAAGATGACGCTCTTCGTCGCGAATACATGCAGGCCTATCACGCGTGCATTTCCTTCATCGATGCGCAGGTAAAGTTGGTCTTCGACGCCCTCAAGGAAAGTGGGCATTGGGAGGACACTATCGTGATCTTTACCTCTGATCACGGATACCATCTCGGGGATCATTTCCTGTGGGGGAAAGTGACTCTCTTCGACATCGGGGCCAAGGTGCCCTTTATCATTCACGCCCCGGGGCTCACCAAGCCAGGGACGAAGTCCGAAGCGATGGTTGAGTTGATCGATATCTATCCGACTCTCGCTCAACTCACCGGACTGACGCCGCCGGATTATCTTCAGGGAACCTCGTTACGTCCATTGCTTGATCATCCGGAACGCCTTGGGAAAAAGAAATACGCTTACAGCATTGTAACCCGCGGCAAGGATATGGGTTACGCCCTGCGCAACCAACGTTGGCGCTACGGCAAGTGGCCGGATGGGGAGGAGCTCTATAACCTCACTCGCGATCCGGAGGAGAAGAAAAACCTCGCCAGCCGGGATGATCTCCATCCGCGCCTCGAGGAGTTTCGGAAGATTCTCAAGCAAAGGCAGGATTTAGCGAGCAGCCGCCTTAAGAAATGAGAACTCTTCTTACTGCCATCCTAGGTTTTCTTGTCGGGATCGCGTCAGCCACCGAAAAACCCAACATTGTTCTTATCATTACAGATGATCAGAGTTGGGATTCCCTAGCGTTTATGGGTGGGAAGGTTTACACTCCGCGCATTGACCAGATGGCTGAGGAGGGCTTGTTCTTCTCGGACTTTAATGTGACCTCCACAGTGTGTTCACCCTCGCGCTATAGTTTTTTGACCGGGCGTTATGCTGGACGTTGTGAGGGTGAGCGTTTTCTCAAGGAGCATCCTCCGGGTGATCAGACTCAGGTTGAGAATATTGGCGAGCTTGAACGGAACGGATGGAATCTTCCCAAGGTTCTGCAGAAGAACGGATATCGCACCGGCTTTGTGGGAAAGTCGCATGTAGTGCGTCATGATTGGCTGGAGCACCGCAAGACTTCGCCCTTGTTAAGCTATCCCCAGAAGGCCGACCCACGTGATCCGAAGGTGAATCAAAAGATGCGTGAGAATCACCAGACCTGGTGCGATGAGATCAAGAAGTATGGTTTTGATTTCGTTGATGGTGTTTACGCTGCCAATCTCAAGGAGTTGCACAACGACCAACTGAATGTTCACAATTTGGATTGGACGGTAGCAAAGGCTTTTGAGTTTCTTGAGGATAAGAAGACAGAGAAGTCTTTCTTCCTCTATTTCTCCACGACGCTTCATCACGGTCCTGCTCCTCGGGCGAATGAGTTTTCGCTCGAGGCCGATCCCCGAATGACGGGAGAGGGTTTTGTGAAGGAAGGCTTTCAAGTCATGCCAGAGCGCCATGATGTCTTGAAACGAAACCGGGAGGCTGGCTTTAAGCCGAAGGATGCCTATGCGCTTTGGTTGGACGATGGAGTGGGTGCGATTCTTGATAAGATTGCCGCGCTGGGATTGGAGGAGGATACTCTAGTGATGTTTGTATCGGATCATGGCTCTTATCGTCACGGGAAGGCTACGCTGCATGACTATGGCATGCGGGTGCCGCTCCTTATGCAGTGGAAGGGGAAGATCAAAGCGGGAACGAAGAATGATAGTATCGTCGCTAATATCGATCTGGCTCCCACTCTCTTCGATCTCTGTGGCATTACGCCGCCGGAGGACTATCAGATGGACGGGCTGAGTTTTAAGCCGGCTTTGTTTGGGAAGAAATACGAGAAGCGTGAATTTCTCTTTGGGGAGCTGGGGCACTCGCGCTGTGTGAAGTCGAAGGAGTGGAAGTATATCGCGGTGCGTTATCCTACGGAATTGCAGCGCCGCATTGAGTCCGGGAAGGTTTTTAAGGGATTCGATGGTGGAGAAATCAAGCGGCCTTACTTGACAAGAAATGGCCACCTCGGACATTATGCCTCGAAAGTGAATCCTCATTACTTTGGTGCCGATCAGCTTTATCACCTGAGCAGTGACTGTGAGGAAAATCACAATGTCATTGGCAACTACCTCGAAGTGGCGGCGGAAATGAAAGAGAAGCTCTCACTTGAGTTGAAAAAATTTCCCAAACGCCCATTCGGCGAATTTACTCAATAGATCATGCCTACGATTCCAATCTCAAAAGCGCAGTCCGAATACGATGTCGTCATTGTTGGTTCGGGCGCCGGTGGCGGCCAGATGGCCTATACACTCACTCTGGCCGGACTGAAATGTCTCATGCTGGAGGCCGGACGTTCCTACGATGTCACAGCGGAAACACCGATGTTCCAGACTGGTAAAGATGCGCCACTCGGCGGCTCGGCGACGCCGGAGAAGAACTTTGGGTTTTACGATGCGACCATCGATGGAGGCTGGCAGGTTCCCGATGAACCCTACACCCAGGCGAGCGACAAGCCGGAGGAACAGTTTCGCTGGTGGCGGGCCCGCATGATGGGTGGCCGCACGAACCATTGGGGACGGATTTCGCTGCGGAACGGACCGTATGATTTTAAGCCCTACTCACGTGATGGGCTCGGTTTCGATTGGCCGATTTCCTACGACGATCTTGAGCCCTACTACACCAAGGTGGAGAAGCTGATCGGAGTTTATGGCACGAATACCGGGATGGAAAATACCCCCGATTCGCCCAAGGGCGTTCTTCAACCTCCGCCAGCTGGACGGGTGGGGGATTTGATGGTTCAAAAGCACGCCAAGAAGATCGGGGTGCCCGTGGTGCCAATTCACCGCGCGGTCCTGACCAAGCCGCAGGACGGCAAGAAGCTCGCGCCGGAATTGCATCCCGATAATCCCAAGGCGCAGAAGTTGGTGGAGCAATCGATGTCGAGTCGGGCCGCGTGTTTTTGGGCGACCGACTGCGGACGTGGTTGCAGCATCCGCGCGAACTATCAGTCAACGACGGTGCATCTTCCGCCGGCCCTGGCGACCGGTAATCTCGACATCATTCCCAATGCCCACGTGCGCGAAGTGATCGTGGGGAAAGACGGCAAGGCGAAAGGAGTTCTCTTCATCGATAAGACGACCGGCAAGGAAGAGCGGGTCAGAGGGAAGGCGGTTGTTCTTGCGGCGAGTAGCGGTGAGACTGTGCGGATTTTGCTCAACTCAGCGGGCGGAGACGGCATCGCCAACTCCAGTGGGTTGGTGGGAAAATACATCATGGATACGGTGGGTTCCGATATGGGCGGGCAAATCCCGGCGCTCGAAAATCTTCCCGGTCACAATGATGATGGCGCGGGCGGTTGCCATTTCTATTCGCCCTGGTGGCTCTACAAGGAGCAGAAGGCGGGTAAGTTGGATTTTGCGCGTGGTTATCATATCGAGATCAGCGGAACGCGTCGCATGCCCAATGGCCACAGCCCGGTTCCGATGGGCTATTTGAAAGGCCTCTATGGCACCAAGCTCAAAGAGGAAACCCGGCGGTATTATGGTTCCTTTGTCCATCTCGCCTGTCGCGGCGAGATGATTCCCAATGAGGGGTCCTTTGCCGAACTCGATCCCATGGTGAAGGACAAGTGGGGCATTCCGGTGATGAAGTGGCATTGGAAATGGAGCGATCATGAATTGAACATGGCCGCGCATGCGCAGAAGACCTTCGCGGAAGTTTTCGAAGCCGCCGGAGGGAAGGGGATGCCCAATCCGAACCGCTTGGGCAAAAAAGCGATCCTGCGCGGTGGCGAAGTCATTCACGAAGTGGGTGGCGCGATCATGGGAGCCGACGGGAAAAAGTCGGTGTGCAACCAATGGAATCAAACCTGGGATATCAAGAATCTCCTTCTTTGCGATGGCTCGCCCTTCGCCTCGAATGCCGACAAGAATCCCACCGAAACAATCATGGCTCTCGCCTGGCGGGCGGCCGATCACCTCATCGAAGAAGCACGGAAAGGAAACCTCTAATATGGACTCACAAGAATCTCAAAATCGTCTTCCCCGCCGTCGCGTGCTGCAATGGTTCGCCGCGGTGGCTGCCGCCGAAGGAACGACTTTGCCCGCCGCGCTGGCCCAGGCCACCAAGCCGGGAGCGAGTGGCTACGGATACGATCCCAAGTTGAATAAAAGCTACGAGCGTGGAGAAGTCTGGCCACTGACGCTTACCGATGGGGAGAAGAAAGCGGCCCTTGCTTTGGCGGATGTGATTTTTCCAAAGGATCAATATGGTCCGGCAGCGAGTGAAGTGCGCGTGGTCGACTTTATCGACGAATGGGTCAGCGCTCCGTATCCACGGCAGCAGAATGATCGCAAGGTGATCGTGCCCGGATTGAGGAAACTCGACGAGCGATCGAACGAGAAGTTCAAGAAAGCGTTCGCCGAGATATCCGCGAAAGAAAAGACGGCGATGTGCGATGATTTGGCAAAGGGAGATCACTTCTTTCATGTCTTCACTGGCTTGTCCTCGGGTGCCTATTACAGCGACCCCAGGTGTTGGCCTTCGATTGGTTATGTCGGGAATACCCCGATTGGCGGGGCCTTCCCCGGCCCGCCGGAAGAGGTGCTCAAGCAGGCTGGAGTGGAGCAGACGGTGAAGCCTTGAGTTTATTTGTAAGCGGGAGCCTTGAGGAATCGGGCCGGGTGTTGAGGTTCGGGTCGTTTTACCCGGCAGCATTGCGGGCTCACTGAGCTTTCATTGGATTACCTGAGAGATCACGATGTTTGGAAATAATTTGTATTAGTTTGTCGAAAGCGCCGGAGAAAGGTCTTGTGTGCTTTTTGAGACTGTCCCCGTTTTGGGGACTATGGGAAAGAGGTCTTTCGCCCATATGATGAACCTCACTAGGTAAAACTCTCCGGGGAGAAGTGTTGCCTGGAACCCATACAACCTGAAAACTATGAAAATTAAGAATGTCATGACAAAAGTCGCTCTTTTGGGTCTGATGGCCAATTTGGCAGATGGCGCAGTTTTCCGCTATAACACAAGTGGAGACTGGACACAGACTTCTAATACTGGGAGTGGCCCAGCTGGCTGGGGCCCCAATCCCAATAACAACGGGGTAACACCCGGATCGCTTCCTGGAGCAGGCGATCAAGCTCGAATCAACTGGGGTGGTAACACCGTGACTGTCTCGACGGCAGTTCCGACTGTGAGTAGAGTCATGATCGGAGTCGATGAAAATGGAAATGTCGATGTTCTCAGCGGAGGAGTTCTTTCATCAACTGGCAACGTTCTCGCAGGTAACAACAATGCCGCTGTAAATAACGCCAACCTCTTTGTTCGTGATGGAGGAACAGTGAATGTCGGCAATATTCTTTATTCATCAAACAATAGCTCAACCGGGCACATTACGATCGACGCTGGCGGAATCGTGAATGTTGGAAATCACTTGTGGCTTGGTGCGACCAAACCTTCGATGATATCGATTGGTGGATCTCTGTTTCAGACCGGAGGAATTCTTGGGCTCGGAACGACGAACGCAAATACCCCGTCAGGTGGTACCGCTACCGTAAATATTCTCGATGGCGGTCTGCTCTCGTTAAATAATATTTCGGGCGGGGCTGGTTTGCCGTCCATCCAAGCGGGATCGGTGATTGATATTCAAGGGTCTGGTCGTCTTGTTCTTCCCGGAGATTTTACAGGGGTGCTGAATAACTACATTACTGCGAACAAGATCATCGGAAACGGGACGAATGGTGCGGTGAGCGCGTCCTTCGACTCCAATTTGAATCAGACTGTTGTTTCTACAATCCCAGAACCTTCATCGGCATTGCTCTTGGGCCTCGCAGGCTCATTTGGCTTTGTCCGACGTAGAAGATAGGCCTTTCTTATAGACCGTTTTGCAATCCGCATGGTGACGCCAGCTTGTCCCATGCGGATTTTTTGTCCCCTCTTTGGGGACTTTACGGTGAGGAGGAGATCACGGACTCTGATCCTGATCTGATGTCTCGTTCTGCCTTACCTCTTTTTGCTCTTTTCCTCAGCTCAAGCTTTTTGGAAGCCGGAAACTATTCTCAGGATTTTTCCGGGTATTCCTCAGGCGACACCAATTTGGGTGATGGCTCTGAGATCGGGAGCAATAACGGGGTGGCCCAGGTTCGAGGGTCGGGGGACCTCTATTTTCGGTTGACGAGCAATAGTACCGGGGGAACCAGATCGTCATTCAAGCTTCCCGACCTAGACCCGGGGGAAGTGGCAGAGTCTTTCTCTGCGACTTTTAGGTTCCAGATCGGGGGCACTGAACCATTTGCTGACGGGGCGGCGTTGAGCTTCGGGGCGATTCCCGCCGAAAACGGAGCGGGGGAGAATGGCTTTGCGAGTGCCAATGGACTGGTCATTTCCTGGGATACTTTCGCCAACGTGGGCGAGGTCCCATCGATTGAAATTTTTTCGAATGGAGCGAGCGTTTTCAATCAGCCGTTCACTTTCAGCAACGTGGCCAACCGGTGGGTGGAGGTGGAGTTGACGTGGGATGAGGACGGGCTTGATTTTAGCTACGACGGGGTCTCTCTGGTGACAGATCTGACCTTGCCGGGATTTGTGATCTCAACGGGAGATCGTTTTGCATTCTCGGGACGCACAGGCGGGTCGCGGCAGAGCACCTACCTTGATGATCTTGATTTTCAAACGATCCTTGCAGGGAACATTGAGACCGGGGGCCCGGTAATTTCTGAATTTATGGCCGATAATCAGGAGTCGCATGAGGATGATGATCTGAACGAGCCTGATTGGTTGGAAATATACAACGGCCAGAATACCACGGTGGATCTGGATGAGTATTATCTCACCAACGACTTGACCAAGAGTAGCAAGTGGCAACTGCCTGCGGTGAGTTTGGGACCCTACCAGTATCTCGTTGTTTTTGCTTCGGGAAAGAATCGCTCGAATTCCAACAAGCCTCTTCATACCGACTTCACTCTGCCGAAGTCGGGGGGGTATTTGGCCTTGCTGGCTCCTGATGGTACGACGGCGTTAAGCGAGTATCAATATGATCCGCAGGAAGATGATATTGCTTATGGCGAGTTGGGACCGGACCGCGTGATTGGCTATTTGGAAACTCCCACACCTGGAGAGCGGAATGATGGCTTGGTAGGTGACGGCCCACCGGCGGAGGATGTGGTATTCGACCGACCGGGAGGGTTGTTCTTTGGTTCAACGACTTTGGCAATCCTTCCTCCTGTTTCACCGACTGGTGTGGTGCGTTACACCACCGATGGCACAGTGCCGACGGAATCGTCGACGGTGTATTCGGAAGCATTTGCCATTTCGACGACGACGACAATTCGGGCGCGAGTGTTTGAGGCCGGTCAATTACCCGGTGATCTGAAAAGTAGAACTTTGTTGGAGGTGGACTCCGGACTCAGGGATTTTTCATCGAACCTGCCCATCATGGTTCTGGATTCGAATCGGGTAAATATTGACGCCGCAAATAATCCTGACGCGCCGAGGCCCTTTCGTCCGGTGTATTCGGTGGTAATTGATCGCGATGATACAGATGGTTTGGCCCGCCTTGATGGAACTCCGGATTTCACGGGGCGGGGTGGTGCCCATGTGCGTGGCAACTCTTCCAGTGGGTTTCCAAAGAAACAATATGCTTTGGAAAGCTGGAATAATGAGGACGAGGATAAGGATGTTTCATTGCTGGGGATGCCGGAGGAATCGGATTGGATTTTACAGGCGCCATACTCGGACAAAACGATGATGCGAAACGCCTTGGTCTACGAGGCTTCGCGTGAACTCAATGGAAACCTGGGCGGGGTGCGGACCCGCTACGTGGAGGTTTTCTTTAACCAGAATAACGGAACAGTGACTGAGAACGACTATCGCGGAGTGTATGTCTTGATGGAGAAAATTAAGCGGGACAAGGAGCGTGTTGATGTCGAGAAACTCAACGACTTGGTGACGGACCCCGAGCTGATTTTAGGGGGATATATTTTTAAGCGGGACAAGGCGCCCTACTCCAATCCCTGGAATACCGCCATCGAAAATGCGCCCTTCGATATGCACTACCCCGAGGATCCCAATGAGGCCCAGTTTAATTTTCTGACTGGATATCTTGATGAGATGGAGGGCGCGCTGTACGGGCCGAAATACAAAGATCCCGACAGCGGCTATGCGGC
>NZGD01000052.1 GCA_002690925.1 Rhodopirellula sp. | reverse complement strand
AAGGCGTGCAAGTGCGATGGTTTACTCCGCTACCCGGAGCGCAGACAGGGAGACTAAAGGCTGACTGACAAGAAAGTGCGACATGCTACTTTTTTGGTAAAGTCGTTGATCTTGGTAAGTTTTTATCGTCGGTAAAGCAGTCCTTGGTCCATCCATTCGAGAAACGCTCTGTTGGATCAAAGCTTTGTCGAATAGTGATGAATTTCTGGAGCTTTGGATAGACAGAGGCAAGTTGGGAACCAGACATACCAAAAAGTTTTCCCCAGTGCGTTCTAGCGTTGAATTTTGTCGAAAATTCATGCGTTAGTATTGGCATCATCTTCATGAATGACTCTCGGTGGATACCGCGGTGCAGATTGGTCAGTGTGATTGAGTACCATGATTCTTTCGGGTTGGAAGCGTCGTCGCTTGCACATGACATTGAGATCAGTGTGTCATCACATTCGACTTTGCGAATGCAAATCGGGTAATGGTGACAATACTGTCCCTGCAATTGCGCAAATGCCGGTGCCGGGTTAAGTTTAAGCTCGGGTCGTTGCAGGTTTGACTTACTTTTGACGTGAGGACTGCCCATTGTGGTCAATGCGTTGATTAAATAATCGGTTGCATCTTGTAGTTTTGACCGCTGGACAAATAGCTCCATTTCGATGTGGTGGAATAACTCATGTTGCATAACAAGTTGTTTTGACGAATCAGCAACTATGGGCCACTGTGGGATAACGCAGGCTGGTATCACCCACTTAAAGGCGCATCGCGTACAGGCTGACGGGAATAGTGGGCGAGTGATCAACAAGATCAGTAAGTGCATCAGAACATCAAAGACAATCAATCTGTAAAGATGATAAAGCCACGCAAGTCGAGACGGTTTCCGATTCGTCTCTCTTCGTTGCTGTGCAACAAAAGTCCACTTCCAGGGGACGAGGTAGAACTGTTGCAGCGGGAAAGTGGATTCTGTGGCTAAAACATCCTCGAGTTTTGAATAGTGGCGAAACTGTTCTTCGACGAGATACGTGTCACGGACTTCCAGTGTTACACTTAAAATAACGCCCAGTGTTCCAAGGCTGCAGCGGGCGGCGCGAAGCTCATCGCCTGCATCCACCACAGTGGTTACGGCTTGGCCGGTATCAGCGTCATAGGTAGCGAGACGAACTGATCTCACATAGTGAGACAAGGAATGTTTTCCGGATCCGTGGGTGCCTGTTGAAATTGCGCCGGCGATCGTCTGTTCAGTAATAAACCCAAGAGACGGCAGTGTCCATTGTCGCGATTCACGTAATTCATGCACCAGGTGTTTTATCTGACAACCCGAACCAACCTCGGCATAATGGCCATCTTGGTTTGTTCCCATGCGGACATCACATAGATGTCTCAGATCCAGGATCACGTCTTGGGAGTCCAGAATGTTACTCCAGGAGTGAAGTCTACCTACGCATCGAATCGACTCTCCAGCGTGTTGGTTCATAATATTGATGACTTCTTGTTCGCTTCGCGGCGTGTAGAAGTACCGAGGCGCGAGATGCAAGTTGCGGCCGAAATTTCTGGTGTTGGCGTTTTTGATGGTGGGCATACTTTCAATGGCCGCTGGAGTGGTTGCATTGCAGGGTTAGTTAGGAGCCTACCAGATGCAGCTTTAGGCGTTGTGTTGGATGTCGCGTGGGCGTTGAAATTCTCAGGGGTATGGGGTTCACGCGTTGCTGCCTGTTTTGTTGGTTGTTAGCAACCGGTGAGCAGGTTGTTGGTCTTCCGCATGAGCGTTCTAATGCAGATCCGCGTGGGATGATTTCCGGCGGTAGCTTTGCTGTAATTGTCATTTGTTCTTCGTACCCGTTTTGTTACTGAAATGCACCATGCAAGGTTGGACTGAATCTTTGGGACGCAGTGTGTTGTCGCTTGGGATCTTATTGGGAGGAATTTGCGCGTTCGTGTTGATGAGCCCTCCAGAGTTGAAGCCCCGGCGGACTGAAACCGGTAAAGCGGTAAAAGTCAAGACGCAGTTCGCGGAGCGTCACAATCTGGGGATTGCCATTGATGTGGATGGCGTTGTCGTTCCATTCAGACAGATAGAATTAGCCGCAGAGGTTTCTGGGAAGGTCCAGTTTCAGAGTGAATCCTGTCAAGTTGGAAGGATTGTGACAGCGGGAGAACTGCTGTTGCGAATCGAGCCCGAGGATTATGAGCTTGAGGTGCGTCGGCTGAACGAAGAGCTGTCTCAAGCACACGCAATGACAAAAGAACTTGAGGCGGAGATTCAGTCGTTGGCGAATCAAGGTATTAATGCAGACCAACAGCTGCAAATTGACATGAGACAACTGGCGCGCAGTAATGATCTGTTGTTGCGGGGGGCAGCGTCAGATTCGGAGGTGGATTCGGCGCGGAGATCAGAGCTTGCGACTCGCAAAGCACTACAGTCGGTTCTCGATGAAAAGAATGTTCTGACACAACGCAGGATACGAATGGAAGCCGCAAAGTCACTGGTACAGGCGAATTTGGAAAAAGCGGAATTGAGTCTGGAACGGACCAACATTCGGGCACCTTTTGATGCGGTTGTGGTCCAGCACAATGTAGAAAAAGATAGCTATGTGCAGCCTGGTAATACGATCTGCTTGTTACAGGAGACGACGAGTTTTGATGTGGCTTGTAAGCTGCAAATGAAGGAGATGAATTGGTTGTGGCGAGGTGGTGAGCGAACGAGTGATCAGCATGCTCACGATTTTCCAAAAACGCCCGCAACGGTGATCTTCGAGTTAGGCGGGGACAAGTTCATCTGGGATGCGATGGTTGATCGTTACGACGGAGCAGGCGTCGATAGCCAGACTCGCATGATTTCATGTCGTGTCCATGTCCCTGAGCCAAGCAAGGTGCGCAGGATTCTTAGCGACGAACCGGTACCGCGATTCAGTGAAAGGAGTGCGGATCGTGACGGTCTGCCAGGTAAAGAGCTCGCCGCCGGGGACATCGTGCCGGTTTCGGGCGGGGGTATACCAACATTGATGACCGGGATGTTTGTGAAGGTACACATTCACACCGATCCAAAGGTCCGCCTGATACGAATTCCTCAGGAGGCGGTACAACCGGAGGAAAAAGTTTGGATTGTTGATGGCAATGTGTTGGCTCAAAAATCAGTGACCGTTGCGTACTCAAATGAGGTGTATTCCGTTGTGTTGGAGGAGCCGGGGGGAGTAAGTGCGGGGGACGCAGTCATCATTTCGCCTCTGGCTCAGCCTACGGTTGGCATGCGGGTTGAACCTGTTGACAGCAATGGGGGCGAGGAGAACGCGGAGACTTTGAAAAGTGATCCGAGGGTTAGTCGCATGGGACGGGCGAGGGCGGGGGCATGATTAAGCACATTGTCAGAATTGCCATTCGGAATCACTCAGCATTAAACCTCTGCATGGTCGCAACCATGTTGGTCGGCGCGATGTGTCTGAATTTGATGCACCGTGAATCATTTCCTGAGTTCGAACTTGATCGGATCATGGTGATGGTCCCTTATCCAGGGGCTGCACCTCAAGAGACAGAAGAGGGTGTTGGCCAGAAGATTGAGGAGGCGGTCCGATCGATTGAAGGCATAAAGAAAGTGACGACTGTGGCTCAGGAGGGTTCGTGCACTGTTTTGTTGGAGCTTATCCCGGGTGGCAGGTTACCCGATCGAGTGTTGGATGAGGTTAGGTCAGGAGTAGAACGGATTCCAAGTTTTCCCTTGGAAGCAGAAGATCCTCAGATCACATTGGTTACAAATCGACGGCCATCGATACGGGTTGGGTTGATTGCGCCTGACTCGGCGGCGAGGCAACCCAATGGAGCCTTAACGATCGGCGAACAACTTAGGCTTCGGGAGGTTGCGGAACGTGTTCGTGATGACCTTTTAGCACTGCCTTCGGTAGCTCAAGTTGATTATCTGGCAGCGAGGGATTACCAGATTGACATCGAGATTCCTGAGGCAGCACTGAGGTCGCATGGCCTCACTTTGAAGCAAGCTGCCGATATCATTCGGAGAGAAAATCGCGAGTTGCCCGCGGGGGCCATACGAAGTCAGTCTCAAGAAGTGTTGTTAAGAGGCAACAATCGGAGGACTAGAGGAAAAGAACTGGAAGAGTTACCACTGGTAACCCAGCCCGGTGGCGCAGTGTTAACGGTTGCGGACCTTGGTCGCGTTCGTGACGAGTTTGCTGATACCACAGCCGTTAATGTGATTAATGGCAAACCGGCGCTCGCTTTGTCGGTGATTCGGAGCACAACCCAAGACTTGTTTGTGATGATTGATGGGGTTCAGGAGTACATTCAAACTGCAACCATGCCAGCTGGTTATGAATTGATGACGTGGAGTGATGAATCGGTCGAGGTGAGGGGGCGGCTAGACCTGTTGTTAGAGAATGGAGCGCAGGGACTTCTGATTGTGTTCGTCCTGCTCTTGTTGTTTCTGGATCCAAAGCTTGCATTTTGGGTGGCCGTCGGAATACCGTTTGCGATTCTTGCATCAGGGATTTTTCTGTACTTGACAGGGCAGACGTTGAACCTGATTTCCATGTTTGCTTTTGTCATGGCACTCGGGATCGTTGTTGATGATGCAATCGTCGTGGGAGAGAATGTCTACGCACATCGGCAAATGGGTAAACCGATCAAACAGGCGGCAATCGATGGGACGGCTGAGGTCATTCCTTCAGTGACGACGGCAGTGCTTACGACAGTCGTGATGTTTGCGCCACTTCTGTTTGTCAGTGGCACCATGGGGAAGTTTACTGCCGTAATGCCCGCGGCGATCATCGCAATATTATTGGTTTCTCTACTGGAGTGTCTAACGATTCTTCCGTGCCACCTTGCCCACAGCAATAAAAGGTTCTTTCAGACGATCGGAGTCGTTTTTTACATATTTCGACCTTTATTGTGGATCGCACAGAAACTGAATACTGTGTCGACGGGTGCATTGCATCGCTTCATGCAAGGAGTGTATACACCTAGCCTGGCTTGGTGTTTGAACAATCGGTCCGTCGCGATTGCGATTAGTTTTGCCGCACTATTTGTCACGGCAGGGCTGTATCGATCGGGTGTGATTCAACTCAGCTTTTTTCCAAGAGTTGATGGGAACACCCTTAACGCAGCGATCACCTTTCCTGACGGCACACCTGAGAGTGTGACTATTGGAGCTACTCGTGAAATTGAAGAGGCGTTTTGGGCGGTAGCCAGTGAGTTTGAGGAGCGCGGGCAACCGATTGCAAAGACGTCGTTTCGAGTGGTGGGGGCAAGTATGGCTGGTGGTGGACCAGGGGGGTCACCTATGCCTTCCTCCGGAGGCGGCCACAAAGGAAGTGTAGAGATTGAGTTGATTAATTCTGAAAGTCGAGGAGTTCATAGTCGCGAGATCGTTGCGAAGTGGCGTGAGCGAATTCCTGCGATTCCCGGAACGGAGGAACTGACACTTGGCACGCGCTCGTTTGGTCCCGGTGGAACGCCGATCGAATTTAAAGTGTTAGGTGCGTCGGATAAAGTTTTAGAACTGGAAACTGCAGTTGAGGAGTGCAAAGCTCAGCTTGCTACGTATAACGGAGTTTATGACATTAAGGACGACTCAGTGCCTGGCAAGCTTGAGTATCGTTTTCGAATTAAGCCAGAAGCATTTGGAATGGGGGTTCGGACCGCTGATCTTGCTGAAACCGTACGGGCGGCTTATTACGGAGAAGAGGTGATGCGGGTCCAACGCGGTCGGCATGAAGTGAAGATCATGGTGACGTATCCGCGGGAAGATCGGAGATCGTTGGCAAATTTCGATGAAGTGCGGGTGCGTTTGGCTGACGGCCTGGAACGACCGATTACTGAGCTCGCTGAGGTTGATGTGGTGCGAGCTTATTCAGAACTTAATCGAATCGATCAGGCTCGCTCGATCACCGTGTCAAGTAATCTTGATGAGGAGATGGGGAACGCAGAAGAAATCGTTGCCGACTTACAAGCAAACTTTCTTCCAGAGTTATTGCAGCGTTATCCATCCTTGCGGATTCGTTGGGAGGGCCAGCAGGAACGGCGTGCGGAATCGTTTGGAAGTCTGTTTTCGGGGTTCTTTGCTGCATTGCTTGCCATGTTTGTTCTGTTAGCTGTTGAATTTAAGTCTGCGGTTCAGCCCTTACTGGTCATGTTGATCATTCCCTTTGGTGCGCTCGGGGCGGTTTTTGGTCACGTTATGATGGGGTTGCCGCTGACTCTGTTCAGCTTTTATGGGATCATTGCATTGACTGGGATTGTGGTGAATGACTCCATTGTGCTGATTGATTTTATCAATCGGCGTGTTCGGTCAGGTATGCCGATCAATCAAGCATTGGCCGAATCAGGTCTGCGGAGATTTCGTCCGGTTCTGTTGACAACCATCACCACCATTGGCGGTTTGTTTCCTATTCTGCTTGAGACTTCGATTCAGGCACAAATATTAATTCCCATGGCAACAAGCATTGCATTTGGCGAGCTGTTTGCAACGTTGATTGTGCTGTATCTGGTTCCTGTTACCTATTCGTTATACTGGAGTGCGGGCGGGCGATTCAGTGCTGCGGAATCCGAGCAAGACCAGTCTGATGCTGATCAAACCGGCTTTGAGCCAAGGGTGGCAGCAACAGGGACTGGATCTGTTGCCGTCGTGCCATCGTAATGAGGGAGTTATTGGGGCCCAAGCAGGGGTGGCCCATTGGTTTTGTGAGACATTGGGCAGCAGATCACTTACCCGCCGCTCGCCAAGCTTGGTAGATTTCGCTGTTGCGGCGGAACTGCTCCCGAGTTTCAGTGTTCTTGGTGGCACGCATCTGGTCTTGGATTTCTAGAGCGTAGGTTTCGTCTGTTTCAGAGCCCTGGTCCACCGTGTCTACCATCCAACGGTTGAGTGCTTCGCGGTGCCGTTTCAAGTCCGAACGGTAGGCAGGGGAGTGGGCAAGGTTGTTTGTTTGCCACGGGTCTTCTGAACGTAGATAGAGCTCTTCAGTAGCTCGCTCAGACGCGAAGAGTATCCGATTTGCAATTGCGGTGAGCGTTCCTTTGGCGTGCATTTGTCGAAGTCGTTGGATGATCAGTTTGCCATCTTTGTAAGTGCTTGGCATTAGGTGGGGACGGGAAGGATAGAAGTTGCGGATGTACAGAAACTCTTCACTCCGCACGGACCGTATGCGATCGTCTGCTTCGCCGCAGCGGTCACGTGCAGAGAAGACAAATTGTTTGTCTTTGTAATTTGAGGACAGAAGGTCTCGGCCCTGCATGGTGGCTGGAATTTCGATTCCCGCCGCAGCAAGTGAAAGTGCAGCGATGTCGATGTGTTCAACGAGATCTTGACGGGTGGCTCCCCTTTGAATTTTGGGGCCAGATAGGATCAGGGGTATATGCGTTCCCTCGTCGTAGAGGAACTGCTTTCCTCTAGCGTGACTGATTCCATGGTCGGTAAAGAAGATGATCAGAGTGTTACTGAGCAGGCCTTCCTGTGTTAGGCGATCATATACCTTCCCTACATGCCAGTCTGTGATTCGGACACTATCAAGATAGTTCGCCCAGTCTCGTCTTAGGATCAGATCGTCTGGGTAGTAGGGTGGCAACCGGACTGAAGCAGGGTCAGTCGTGTTCCCGAGTGTGTCTGTTACCTGTTTCTCAAAGCTTGAATATGACTTTTCTGATGAGCCTCGAAGTTTTCCACCATGCAATTGAATCTGCATGAAAAAAGGCTGACCTTCTTTACGCCCGGACCAGTCGTTCCCGTGGTAGATTTCACGATCCCAGGTGAAGTTGTAGTCGGACTTTCCCATCGCAGACCGTCTGCTCTTTAGAGGTGCCTGACTTCGGTAGTCGAGTTCTTTCAGGCCGCTTCCCATGCACGTGTAATACCCTGCTTTCTGAAATAGCGTTGGTATGGGAACTACACCGGAAGGTAATTGGATCTGGTGGTCTCCTCTTCCGCTTCGATGATGGTGAGCACCAATGGTTGTTTGGTACATGCCGGTGATCAGAGCAGAGCGGAATGTTGAACAGACGGGGGAAGTTGCATACGCTTGATTGAACTGTAGGCCAGTGCGTGCAAGTGAATCGAGATTTGGTGTTTGGATGGTGGATTCGCCATAGCAGGAAAGATTAGCCGACATGTCATCGACAACAATCCACAGGATGTTTGGGCGAGTAGCTTCCGCTGGTGGGGCCGCATTAACTGCCGCCAGCATGGTTGCGAAAAGTGGGAAGATGAGACGCTTCCATGCGTTGTGCTGAAAAGTAACTTTGTCAGGGGTACTCATTGGCTTGGGGTCTGGTTTTGAGTTTGGTTTTGTCGATGCGTCGAAGAATAGGTTCAATGTTGTTCTCGAAAGTGCTTAGTTCACTGCTCTGAATGAGACGGGAGGAGCGTGGATTCTACTGCGTGGTTGGTGCCCCATCGGTTGATGGGAGACGGCACCACATGTTGTCTCGCCGTTTAGATGAACAACTAGGCGGGGTTGGATTTGCAGCATGTTTCATCACTCTAGGATGTGTGCTGATGGCAGATGCGTCTGACCATGTTCGATTCGGTTTGGTGAGGTTCGAGATGGTTTTGGGATGGTAGTGGGATAGGTTTGTTTTTGCTTGCAGGGCCATTGTGATCTCGTTCTGCTGCTATCTGGCTTATGTGAATACGAGAGGTCTATGGATCCCGTTGGTGGTCCATGGGTTCCTGCACTGTCGGGTGTGAAGCAAGTCGGACCTGGTTGAAAGACGTAGACCGGTTCACTCGTGTTGATAGATGTTAGTTGGACAGAGCCCGATAAGGACTGACTCGAATTAGGGTTTGCCATTGATCTGGCGTTCGCGGCGGTAGTCCGTTGGGGTGACACCAAGTTCTCGACGGAAGATTTCGCACATTCGATTTGCCGTTTTGAAGCCAACATCTCTAGCGACTTGTTCTATCCTACGGTCGCTTTGCGCAAGTTCACGTTTGGCTCGTTCAATACGAACCCTCCTAATCTCGGTTGCTATGGGGCTATCAAGAAATTTACGAAAACGTAATTGCAGAGTTCGTGTCTCGGCGTTCACTGCTCTCGACACGTCGTGCTGACCGATGTTTCGGTGGCTGTTTCGGGAGATGTAATCTAATGCAGCGGCAACCAGTTCATCTTTGACGGCATGGAAGTCAGTGGATTCGCGGATGACAAGTCCCAAGGGCGGCAGGGAAAGAGCTTGTTTGGGGGGATCACCACCGTCCATCAAGTGTTGAAGCAACTTCGCACATTGGTAACCTATTCGCTCATATTTGAACTCCATGCTGGTGATGGAAGGCCTTGGATTCTCGCAAAGGTTCTCTTCATTTTGGCCAGCGATGATGGCAACATCCTGCGGCACCCTCCAGCCACGTTCATGACACATCTGGACGACGAGTCTGCCTAAATTTTCTCCACCGATCATTACTCCGATGGGTAACTGCCAGCGGTCCATCCACGCTTCTACGAGTTGTTTGGTTCTCCGCCAGTGGTCCAGACTACGCGACAAACTTTGGGGCGAGTTGGCAACGATGCATTCATAGCCTCGCTGCTCAATCATATTTCTGAACTGGGCAACTTCGATGCGCTCACCTCGATTCTTGAACGCGGTCATCGCGGCAAAGTTCGACAGTCCACGTGAGAGAAGGTGCTCTGCTTTCAGTTTACCACTGGCATCGAAATCAGGGAAAACTCCAGGCAGTTTATTCCACACTGGAGAGCTGGCCCACATGTTTACCACGGGAATGCCAAGGCGTTTGGCTCGATCTGCTAATTCGTGATTCGCTCTAGCAATGACGCCGTCATACGGGACGGGGTGTCCAGGCCGTGCGGGGAGTGTGTCATGGGCAAACTCATCGATAATGGAATGCCAACCATGTTCCTTCGCAAATTGCTGCGTTCCCGCAAAAGTGCTTGCATGGCGTTTATAGGGCCACTGAAGGTCCAGCATGATTGCGACGCGTTTAGGTGTTTCAGTCATCCCAAAGGAAGCTCATAGCGTGGGGGACACCTGAGCCGAGAGTCTTGGTCACGGTTTGCAGGCTTGTTTACGTGAATCCGGGTAGTTTTTTGTTTGGTATGCTGGATCGTATGATGGTTGCACCCGTGGCAGCGTCGCAGACTTTACGTGTGTGCAATATCGGAAATGCGATGCGCAAAAACGTGCTTTGTACTTGATATCATAACATCTGAAAACGAAGAAGCGAGTGTGCCCTAACAGGATCGTCGGTGTATGGATCCGAGATGCGAGCGCGGTCGGATTTGTCTTCGCGTTTGTGGCTCTGTCTCCGGCTTCGGTTTTGTATTTCTTGTGTTCAGAGTGGGGTGTGATGCGTTTCTCAATTAAATATCCATTTTGTCGGGGGCTGTTACATGCGTCCCCGTTCTTTGCGTTTGTTTTGTTCCTTTCTGGTCCTGATTGTGCGTTCTCGGTCGAGCGCGAGCGGTTTGCCGTCGGCGGTAACAGTGCATTTGTCATTCTTCCGCCTGTTTCTTCTCGAGTGAAAGAGCCAACGCCGTGGGTGTGGTACGCACCCTCGCTTGGCGGTCGTCACCCAAACCGAGACGAGCAGTGGATGATTGATCGTCTGCATGCGGCGGGGATTGCACTGGCTGGAATCGACGTTGGGGAGAGCTATGGAAGCCCCAAGGGGGTCACTGTCTACCAAGAGTTTTATAAGCACATGACTGCCAAGCGTGGTTACAGCACGAAGCCTGTCCTGCTAGCCCGCAGTCGAGGTGGGTTGATGCTTTACAATTGGGCGGTTTCTCATGCTGGTTGTGTCGGCGGTATCGCGGGGATCTACCCCGTTTGTAACATCGCCAGTTACCCTGGCATACAGAGGGCCGCACCCGCCTTTGAATTGACGCGCCAAGAGCTTGAAGACTCATTGACGAAGTTTAATCCAGTCGACAATCTCCAGGCACTTGCGACGAAGCAGGTCCCCATATTTCACCTACAGGGTGATTTGGACAGGGTCGTGCCCCATGAGGAAAACTCGGGGTTGCTGGCGTCTCGTTATCGAGCGCTAGGTGGGTCTGTAGAGATTGAGTTGGTTCGCGGCCAAGGGCACAATATGTGGCTTGGTTGGTTCGAGTCAGAAACGTTAACGCAGTTCATGATCAAACGATGTTTGGGAGATTAGGTTTGGGGCTGGTAGCGATGCGCTGGGTTCGGGGCCGGTTCGGCGGCAGGTTTTTTCTAGTGGGGCTCATGTTCCAAGCAAGTGGGCTTCCGTCGGTTGGGATCTGTGAGTCTTTTCGCACCTTGAGCCAAGAACCTGAAGTGGCTTT
>NZGD01000051.1 GCA_002690925.1 Rhodopirellula sp. | reverse complement strand
GGCTTTCACTCCAAAGGTTTGGTAATCAACTTCCAGTCTGACTTCCTGGGATTGAATCTCAAGTCTATTTTTGATCTTCAATGCCGGGTCGATGCCGGTACGCCCGGCAATTTGGTTTGTTAGAAACGCAACTAACGTTTTCGCTTCATTTTGCGTTTCAGTTTCTCACGTTCTTTTTTCTGTTTGGCCCTTTCGCTGGGAGTCAAGCGTTTGCCTGTTCCTTTCTTGACCCTCATCCCTTGCATGCTGGGGTCATTCATCGCCCCGCTTGCTTGCAGTTGCTGCATCATCTTCATGCGATCGCCGGCACCTTTGCCAGCCATGCCCTGCATGAGAGGTTTCATGACATCAAATTGTTTGATCAGTTGGGTGACAACAGGTGTTTGAACCCCCGCCCCACTGGCAATTCGAGTTCGACGTTGTGCATCAATAAGTCTTGGATTTTTCCGCTCTTCCATCGTCATGCTGTTAATGGCACCGATGGTTTGGCGAATTCCGCCCGCCGCTTCGTCGCTCTCAAGCACATCCTTGAATTGGCCCATTCCTGGCATCAGGCCCATCATTTTTCCCATCAGCCCCGGTTTGGCCACCTTTTCCATCATCGTCTTGAAATCATCAAGCGTGAAATCACCCGAAGCCATTTTGGCTTCCAGCTCTTCACGTTCTTTTTCATCGACGATTCGGTGAGCCTCTCGTGCCGCAGCAACGATGTCACCCATGTCCAAAATACGCCCCGCCATGCCCTCAGGCCGGAAAGGTTCGAGAGCGTCAAAGTGCTCACCGGTACCGATGAATTTGATCGGGACACCTGTGACGTGCTTGACAGACAGCAATGCACCACCGCGTGCATCACCGTCAAGTTTGGTCATGACAACGCCATCCAGCTCGAGTGCCTCATTGAAAGCACCCGCACTATTGACCGCATCCTGACCAGTCATACCGTCAACAACCAAGTACACCTGGTCGGGGCTGACGCGTTTGTCGATGCGTTGCAGTTCTGCCATCAACTCTTCGTCGATCGCCAGACGTCCAGCAGTGTCTAGAATGACGACACGTGCGTCTTCAGCTTTTGCCTTTGCGACACCGGCTTGGCAAACTTTGACCGGGTTCTTGTTCTCTTTGTCGCTGTAGACCGGTACGCCTAGTTGATCACCGATCACGTGCAGTTGATCGATCGCAGCAGGCCGCTGAAGGTCAGCCGCAACCAACAATGGCTTGATGTTTTCTTCTTTCAACAACTGCGCGAGTTTGCCACAAGTTGTCGTCTTACCACTACCCTGCAGACCGCAAAGCATGATGATCGTTGGCCCTTCTTTCTTCAAATGTAAAGAAGGATCAACGGGACCAAGGATCGAGACCAGTTCGCTGTGAACAATATTGATCAATTCTTCATTGGGTCGCAGGCTCAAAAGCACCCGCTTGCCAAGTGCTCGCTCTGAGACTTGGGCCATGAAGTCTTGAACAACTTGGTAGCTAACGTCGGCTTCGAGCATTGCCTTTTGGACAATCTCTAGCCCATCACGCATATTGCCTTCGGTCAACTTGCCTTTACCGGACAAGCTCTTGAAAGCCGACTGCAGACCGTCAGAGAGGGACTCAAACACGAAGATTCAATACAAGACTGGGGGACCAAGGCATCAGTGGCAGACGCCACCTTTGGACCACTGAACAGAAGAACATGCGTCCTGTTTCGGGGCGGTGTGGTCCGGCAATCCGATAGTCTACGCTTCGAGGGCTTGCTTTGTAAATGGAGTCCATACGCCTATTTTTTTCGTAATTTGCAGGTTCATTGCTCCGCAGCCAGCGCCGACAGGACCAACCCGTGTAATTTGCCGTTGGTTCCCACCCCATCTCCTCCACGACTGGTCGTATTTCCGGCCCAATCTGAGAATTTTCCGCCTGCCTCCATCACGACTGGCAGAATCGCGGCCACATCCCAAGCATTGCATTCGGGATCAACCATCACATCGGCTCTCCCCGTCGATACCATCAAATATCCGTAACCATCACCCCAGCTTCGTGTCAGCCAAGCTTTCTTCTCCAGCTTTTTGTAACTCTCTGCCGCATCTCGGGCGTCAAATGAGTCGACTTGGCTAGTGACGAACACTGCTTCCTCGAGACTGGACTTATTGGAAACAGTGGCGCGACTCCAACTGTATTCAGCGGATTGCCGGTGCCAGCAGCCTTTTCCAAGTGCAGCGGCGACCATTTCCCCCATCGCAGGAATGAAGATGACTCCCGCCAACGGTTCACCCTCAAATTCCAATGCCAGAAGTGTCGAATAAAGTGGTACGCCGCAGACAAATGACTTGGTCCCATCGATAGGGTCCACCACCCAGCGATAAGCCGAAGTCCCTGACTGTTCCGAGAATTCTTCTCCTTGAATTGTGTCATCGGGGAACCGTGAGCCAATTTCACGTCGAACCAGCTGCTCCGCCTCTCGGTCTGCTACCGTCACTGGTGAAGCATCAGCTTTGGCATCGACAGCCAAATCTGTTCGCCCAAAGTAGGTCAAGGTGTGTATTCCTGCTGCCTGAGCGACTTCGATCATCGCGACTAAACGGCCTTCTTGTTCATCTGCCCAGGAAGGCGGACCTTCATTGCTGCCGGTGATCTTTTCCATGGCTAGTCCTTCTGAGAAAATTGGTTCATCTGAACCTCGATTTAGTTGGTGTTCTAAACGCGGCGGGATGCTCGATGTGCAAACGCGCGAATTGTATTAACGAATTCGACGCTCAATGTCGTTTCCGTGTTGAAGCGAGCCCGAAGCAAGTTTGGATCGTCACGATTCGAGGTGGCGATGCCATCGTCCAAAGTGGGCCTTTTCAGCGGTGACACCACACTGAGGGACCTTCGTGAATGTTTGCAAGTGACTCGATTTTGGCGGCTTTTCAAGCTTTCAAAGAGTTGGATTCAGGTTCATTCTTATCACCGCTCGATTTTTTGTCTTCTCCAGTTTCCGCTAGGTTACCTGGGAAAAACGACTGATAAAGTAGCATTCCTGCACCCACTACCAGCAAACTATCCGCGATGTTGAAATTTGGCCATGGATCAAAGAACGGAACACCGGGGATCTTAAAAAGAATCCAATCGCGAACACCACTTTGCCATTCCATGAAATAGCCTGGTTCGTCCACCCACCAAAGTCCTAAACGATCGTACAAATTGCCGATAATACCACCGCTAATCAAGCCCAAAGCGGTAGTCAGCCACAGTGAAACCGCTGCTTTAAACCAAAACAGCCAGACACAGATACCGATTGCTGCAATGATCGAAAAAGCGGCGAAGATTGTTCCTTTTCCCGCGCCCAAGCCAAACACGGCGCCAATGTTCACGGCGGTTTCGATCCCGAAGTAGCCATCAACAATCCACCAAATGTCCTTCTCGCCGGGTAGGCCTCGCCAACTGAAAATGAACGATTTTGACCACAGGTCAGCGATAGCTCCAAGAATTGCCAAGCTGAGGAACAAAATGAGTCGCGAGCGGGGCACCAAAGATTTGCTGGTTGGATTTCCCGTTGGAATCGGCGAATCCGTGGAATCTATTCGTCCGGTAGCCCCGGCGTTTGAAGCGTCTCTACCTTGCAGGCTTTGTTCAGTCGTGGGTTTAGATCCATCCATGGCATGCTGACGCGGAAAAGGAGTGGGGACGAAAAACGTTTGGACGTTAGAATACCCGTGGGCCCATGCCCAGTCGAATTCGTGAGTTAAACTGCAATCTTCGACACATTTTCGACCTTGGACCAAACCTGAATCCAGCGATAGAGTCTCACTGCCGATCTACTTTCTAGTAGATCCGAACTCGATTTCCACGATTCTTTTGCGATTTTGACGTGACAGCCATGCTGCAGACAGCCCAAGAGCACAACGCGATTCAAACGGATCTCGCATTTCAACGCTGCATTAATCCGAGGTGCGCTGCTACTTACGAGGCGAGAAGTGTTCGCACTTCATGCGATAAATGCGGTGATCTGCTTGATATTGACTACCAATGGGACAGAGCTGCGGTTCCATCGAGTTTGAAAGAATTCGAAGCCACGTGGAGTGAACGGACCAATCCCGTACGTTTCAGCGGTGTTTGGCGTTTTCATGAGCTGTTGCCTTTTGCCTCTCAAAAAGAGCTCATCACTGTTGGGGAGGGACAGACTCTCTTGCAGCAAACCGACTTGGTCGGTGACTACGTCGGTATGGATCATGGTCGTTTGCATCTGCAATACGAGGGGATGAATCCGTCGGGCAGTTTCAAAGATAATGGCATGTGTGCCGCTGTCACTCATGCAAACATGATGGATGCCAAGCGAGCGGCTTGCGCAAGTACCGGGAACACCAGTGCTTCGCTTGCGTTGTACTGCAGTGCGACCCAGTTGATGAAAGCTGTGATTTTCATCGGCAGCGGAAAAATTTCTTACGGCAAGCTCAGCCAGGCGCTCGACTATGGCGCGTTGACCGTCCAGATCGCAGGCGATTTTGACGATGCGATGATCAGGGTGAGGCAGGTTTCTCAGGAACTTGGTATCTATTTGGTGAACAGCGTGAATCCGTTTCGCCTTGAAGGGCAAAAAACGATCATGTTCCGAGTGCTCGAGGCGTTGAGGTGGGAAGTACCAGATTGGATCGTGGTTCCAGGTGGTAATCTCGGCAACAGCAGTGCGTTTGGAAAAGCGTTCATGGAGCTGAAAGCACATGGCTTGGTTGATCGAGTGCCAAGATTGGCGGTCATCAATGCAGCAGGGGCAGACACGCTTTACGAGTTATATGAACGTCGTGGTGTGCGCTGGAATGGCGGCAATGTTGATATGGATCCCATTGTTCATTACAACGATGAAATGGATCGTGAAGGAAAAAAAGCAGATACGATTGCAAGTGCGATCGAGATCAATCGTCCCGTGAATCTGAAGAAGTGTTTGCGAGCACTCGAGTTCATGGATGGTGTGGTTAGGCAGGTTGACGATCAGGATATTCTTGATGCCAAATCAAAAGTAGGCGCGGGTGGTTTTGGTTGTGAGCCTGCATCAGCCGCGAGCGTAGCGGGAGCACGAATGTTAAGACGAGAAGGGGTCATCGCACCCAGCGATCGAGTTGTCTGCATTTTGACAGGACATGAACTCAAAGATCCGACAGCGACGGTCGCCTATCACACCACCGACCAGCAAGTTTTCAATGAGACTTTGGGGAGCCGGGGTGTAAAGAAGGCCAGCCATGCAAATCGTGCGGTTGCTGTGCCGAACGAGCTTGATGACATCATTAAGACGATCCAGTTGTATTCCTGAACAGTCTTTTTCTTATTTGCGAACCGCTGATCAGTACAGCGGATCTCCAGCTTCTTGTATAGCTGCGGACAGCCCAACGCTGGTCATCGGTACTTTTTCATCCGCCCTACCCTGCTCTGTTGCTCGATTCCCCGTTAAATTTATGGGATGAGCACTCCAATACAACTAATCGTCCACGGCGCTGCCGGGAGAATGGGACGACGTGTCGTGGCCTTAGCCGCAGATGACACCGCATTTCAATTGATCGCAGCCGTTGACCATCACAGTAATCCACTGATAGGCCAAGACGCAGGCTTGTTGGCCGGTGTTGCTGCAAGCGGTGTTGTCCTGCAATCGGACTGGCCCGAGACAGCTCATGCTGTGATTGACTTTTCACTTCCCACCGCAGTGGATGCCTGTCTGCAGGAGGCACTGCAACGAAATTTCCCCTTAGTGGTTGCGACAACCGGATTGAGTGATTCCCAGAAGGAGTCATTAAAAGAAGCATCCAAGTCGGTTCCAATCTGTTGGGCACCTAGTATGTCGATGGCTGTGAATCTGACAATGAAGTTAACTCAGCAGATTACCGAGACGTTGAAAGGCGTTGCTGGTGGGCTGGATGTTGAAATTATTGAGCGACATCATCGTTTCAAGGCAGATGCCCCCAGTGGTACAGCACTTCGCTTTGGCGAATTGATTGCTGAAAAAATGGATGGAGATACGATTCATGTGCAGGGTCGCGAGGGTGAGACCGGTGAGAGAACACGGAATGAGATCGGCTACCACGCTGTTCGTGTGGGTGACAACCCGGGAGAACATACGATCGTTTTTGGGATGATGGGTGAGCGTATTGAGTTAAACGTAGCAGCAAGTAATCGAGATTGTTACGCCTCAGGCGCGCTCGCAGCTGCTCGTTGGTTGCAAGGGAAACCCAATGGGCTCTACAGCATGTTTGATGTGCTGGGACTGTCGTGACCTGGTAGTGAGATCACCATTGTGTGTCTCTAAGATTGGTTCGTAGCATCATCGGGAACATGTTGATGGCAAAGTGTGATGAGGGATATCGCTGTGAAGTTTGCGGTGGTGATGTGACTTCAATCATTGACAGCGATCTTTACCTCCGGTTTGTGATTGGAGAATTGGATCCGGAAATCCTTCACACGAGCCCGGAACGTCACCTACGCTGCAATCCCGTTCTTTCTCAATTCATTCGATGCGATGGTTTTGAACGTATTGCTGTCGAAGGTGATTTTGGGGCCGAGACTCTAGATCCTGAATTTGTCGAAAAGCGCATCAACCTGGTCACTCGAGGCTATTTGCGACTGCAGGAAATTGCAGCAAGTCAACATGATGGCGATGTAACCCGTTATCCTCTGGCCGAGGCAATTGATCGTTATCGACGTGGCTGAGGCCCGATGAAAAGCATTCAGCAGGCTCTGGCAGGAATTGGTTCTACTGCGTCTGGACAGGTCAGATGCTGAAATCATCCGCTCATGAATGTTGTTAATGATTGTGTTTTTTCAGATATGATGCGAAGCAATGATTTCATGAAGGTGTCTAGGGGCCTTCTGTAGTTCAACCAACAGCACCGTGGGATTGATTTATCGTGAAAAGTAATCTTTTCAAGCGAGGTTTTCTCAGTCTTGTCATGGCCCAGTTCTTTGGGGCTATGAATGATAATATTCTCAAGGCCGTGCTCATTTTTATGGTGATTAATGGTGCTTGGGTTGGCGTTCTTGGGGACTCAGGCCCAAGCATTGTAACTTTCTGTTTCACGATCCCATTCATCTTGCTTTCTGGTTTTGCAGGACAGGTATCAGATCGTTACTCCAAGCGAACAGTCACATGGTGGGTCAAGAGTGTTGAAATTCCAATCGCTTTGATTGCCGGATACGGTTTTTACGTGCAAAACCTTTGGATGACTTTGTTCGCGCTCATCGCATTGACTTGCCAAAGTGCTTTTTTTGGCCCAGCCAAGTACGGCATGATTGCGGAGTTGGTTGATGATTCGGATCTCAGCCGCGCCAACGGTAGCATTAATATGTTGACCAACTTGTCAGTGATTATCGGCACATTGCTGGCCGGCGCAGTGAGTGATGCGTATTGCCCGCTTCCGTATCGTGCCCCAGCCTTTGCTGATCGGCAAGTTAACGAGGGATTCGATGAATTTACCCTCTCTTACGATGTTCCAAGCTTACGTGAGGGTAAAGAAAAAATTGCAATTCTTAAAAAGCTTGATTTTAAGAACGCCAAGATGAGAGCGAAAGAAAACGGCGATGAAAATGAAGCTGAAGTGCTTGATGTCGACTTTTATCGCGAGCCGTTGGTACAGCGAAACGAAGATTCGGTAACCCAATCGCAAAAAGACAAATATAAACTTGCGGTGTTGAATCCGTTTGGTGAACTCTCGTTACCCATGATTGCTCTCGTGCTTGTGGCGGTGTTGGGTTGGTTGGCATCGCTGTTGCTCACGCCACTACCAAAGGGTAATGCACAGCTGAAATTCGACTACAACCCTTTCAGTACCTATATCGAAACCATCAAGGAGATGTCCCAAACTCGCTTGTTGATGGTGATGATGGCATGGGGATATTTCTATCTATTAGCCGGGATCGCCTTGTTAATTGTCCCTGAATACTCAGAAATCATGGACATTACTCGTAAGAATGCCAGTGTGCTGATGGGGGTTTTGGGGATTGCCATCGGGCTTGGCTGTGGTGTTGCCGGACTTATTTCCGGTCATAAAATCATGCCAAGGTTGATTCCTATGGGGGCATTAGGGCTGATCGTATTCTTCTTCTTGCTGGCATTCGTAACACCCCCAGTTTTGGGAATGAAAGCCGAATCCTACGAAGTGTTGTTCTCGAGCGTATCCCTCTTTATTTTCTGTGCAGGTTTTTCGGCAGGTTTCTACATCGTGCCACTGCAAGCACTCTTGCAGAGTTTGTCACCCGATGGGGAGCGTGGGCGGTTTCTCGGCACTGCTAACGGTGTTTCTTTCATGTTCTTGACGCTTGCGTCGCTCGTCGTCTTGGTGCTTGCCCCTGCGTTCAAGGGAGCAGAGTACAAGATGTTTTATTTCTGCAGTGGCCTGATGTTGGTAGGCGCGATTTACTTCCTTTGGGCTTTCCGCGGGACGGGGTTGCTGGTTGGTAGTGGAGAGTCAGGTTTGTTGTTGAACACGAATGTTCATGGTGAGAACACCGTACATGACACATTGTCCGAGGATGAAGACGCAACGGAGTGTGTGACAGAGGAGGACAGCCTTTCGGGGGATCGTGTTTCTCCTGCTGAGGCGACAGAAAACAACGAACTGTCTGACAAGGGCGGCGATGACGATGCGAAAGAAAAGCCCGATTGTTGATCACAGTGTTTGCCAAACTGAGAGCTGTTCCTTTTCGGAAAAGTTCTCTGTTCGTTCAAATCACTGAAGGTGAAGTTCATTCAGCTAGATTCAGCTGATCGGTTGAAAACTGCATCAATTCCTTCGCTTTCGTCATTTGAAAAAAATCATCGTCGAATTGCACTGAGTCGTCGAATTGCACTGAGTCGTCGAATTGCACTGTGCAGTGTTGTGGGCAATCGTGAATGCATCATTTGTAGTCGTTGGTCGTGGCAGCCATGTTGCCGCCTTGGCGTTGATCTCGCAACTGGATGAATTCGGATCCAAATGCCAATGCACGTTGGATCGAACGCTCCTGCGGTGTACATTGCGTTCGTAGGTATCACCATCCTCCGGAACGGACTTCTACACGTACCGCTTCACTGAAAGGCCTTCGTGTTTAGCAAAGAAGCGTCTCAGAAGTAACTCCTCTAGTACGGGCATCCCGTTTGTTGATCTTCCTCGTCTTGCTTCGCGCTCCAAGGAAATTACGCTCTCATGCGGTTTCGGGAACAGGTGATTTACCCTCCGCAATCTTATAGAGTTCCACCACTCTAACGAGGTGGTGGCGGACTGCGGATTGACTTGCCACGTCCTTTCTCCCTGTGCCCATAAGCGTGCAAATTAACGTGTTTCGAACGACCAGATTGGAGAAGTCTGGTTTTTTGACTTTTATTTCTTTCAGTCGAAAATCCCTTTGCTTGTTAACGTTCTCTCGATCTCAGCAACGGGCGTGGTTTTGGCCTGTGTAACGTTACAGTGTTTTCAGGTATTCCAGCACAGCCTGCCTTTGCGTGTCAGTCAACTCTGCTGGGTAATCATGACCGGAGTTGCTTTTCCCAAATCGGCGTGTGTCGAAATAGCTGCGACGAATTACTGGGTCACGCTCTGTGAATGGTACTTTCGGCACACTTTCGGTGGTTAGGCCGACTTTCTCCTCATCAAACTCTTCGTTTACAGGCCGCCAAACTTGGGGGCGTTCCGAGGGATTGAGCAAGTGCCAAAGAGTTGGCACGCTGCCATTGTGAAAGTAGGGTGCTGATGCCCAGATTCCATCCAGTGCAGGGGCAACGTAGCCATCGGGATCTACGACTGTCGTCTGTTCATCATTCTCGTTAGCGTGTGCGAACCAACTCCGAGCATATTTTTTTCGACCCTCCACCTCCAAGGCTGTCAGTCGTACGGGGTCTGTTCCGATGTCATTGATTGGGATACGTCGATTTGGGTAGGTGGGTGTACTGCCGTAGGTTCCGTGGCAATCGGCACAGGTCTGCTCAAAAACTACCCTGCCCTGCTCTGCCATGATCGTATCAACCTTGCCCGGGTATTTCGGAGGTCGTAGCGAGGATATGTATGCGTACACATCACGGAAGTCGTCCTCGTGATTCAGGAAGAACTCACGACCATTTTCCGGAATCATCATGAACTGCATCAGCCCGCGGTGACCTTTCTGGGCGAAACCATCGATGTAAATGTTGGGCTTCTTATGGAAATTCCACCATGCAGGTGCATCCATGTCGTGATGCACAAACTTCTGAGGGGCTGCTGCGACAATGTTCAGGTCCTCGTCACGCTGGCTCATCAGTCCCATGCCAAATACGACTGCGTTCGTTGTGCCATTCGTGGTACCCAAGGGAATGACCAAGGAACCGACGTCCATTCGTGAGAGAGGTTTACCAAGTTTGAATTTTGTTTTGCGTATTTCTTCTGTAAGCGTCTGCAGCGCAAAGCGATTATTGGGAGCTCCGGCAACCGGCTTTCCATAGACAGATCCACCGTGGCATGAGAAACAGTTCATCGTCCAGTTTCCGCTGTCATCCACTACGTACTGAAGCGGTTTTTCGGGAGCGTCAGGGCGGGGGGTGAGACCATACCGAGTAAACGCCATTTCACGTCGCTGATCGGCATTTGCTGCTTCTGCTTGTAAGCGAAGAGATTCCGGCCAACACTGCCAGAGATTGTCAAACACCTCCTGGGTGAAATCGCTGGACAAAACCGCTTTCTCCGTCAGCACGCGATATCCGCGGTCTGCCGATTCGGAATTGAATTTCTCAGCGTTCTGGGTCGCCGTATCGGCAAACGTCGAAACACTTGCGATTAAAAGGCTTGCACAGGCGATGCGGAGTGGTCGCAAATTGCAAATTTTCGGACGCATCAGTCGCAGTTTTTTCGTGTGTAAAAAAGTAGGAACTCGCTCTTTATTTTACACCGTTGGCAATTGTGTCGGCATAACGACGCTTCCGGCACGAAACCCTCTGTCCCGGGGCTGGACGTTTCACCGTTTGTGCGAAACTTCCTTGGTAAGGGGTGGGGCTCGTTTCGAGGGAAGCACAACTGAAACCCCACCGAACCCCATTACTTCTTCATTCGCGACCCGTTGTTTCGCTTTTCTGGCCGTATTGCGGGTCAGGATATAGGTTGGCTGCTTGGCATCTGAAAGTGGGATCACTGGTTGAAATGATGGACCAACAGCAATCACTTCGCGGTCGAGGTGGTAGGGACCGCGAAGCGGAAAACACATGTATTCCAATTTGGCGGTGTTTTCGATTTCGAATAGTTCAGGTGTGATCCAGCTTTGGCCCTCAATCAACCCTGAGTCGAGCAGGATAAGACTTTCCGGTTCTGATTTTTGTTGCAGCCACTCGACTGCTTTGCGCCAGTCCTCCCCGCGGGTTACCAATGCCACGGGAGAGAGCTGTAGCCTTCGCCAGGTTCGTTGCTGTACTTCCAGGCAAAGTACGATGGTGGACGCGAGAGCGAGACTGACCAGGGTTGGCTTGCTTTTTCCTGTGAGTCTGATTTGAACATATCCCACGCAACTGCCAGCGAAGCAAGCCAGGACTGGAAGGACAGCGATGAAATAGCGACGGTGCCAAACTGGTACCACTTCGAAGCTTGAAAGGCACCAATAAACGGTTGTTGCAAACAAAGGCAGAGTTGCCAAGCAGGCCAGTCCAATGAGGGTTGGACTGTGTTTGAGATCAGATTGCTTGCGGCTGTCAATGATGCTGTCAATGATCATGATTAGCAGTAGCGGGATTAAGGGAATGATAAGCAGGCTGGGCCAGTCCCATGTCGTCCATATTTGTTGCCAGTGCGTTGCTGTCGCAAAAGAACCCCACATTGATTTCTCTGCCCAGCTTTGACCAAGAGTCATCTGCCATAACATCAGTATGGCTAATACCGTGATCGTGATCAGAGTTGCGTCCAACCACGTGAAACGTAGGAATTCCCGGGGGTTTCTGATTAACCAAACCCCGCACAAACCAAGCGGAAACCATAACAGTACGCCTAGAGAAGTGGGCTGGCAGATTGTTGAAAATAGAACGGTGACGATCAAAAAACTCCAAGTGCCTGGGCGTTGGTGACGTGATTCACTGGATAGCAGTTGTAGAAAAAAGATGATCGAGATTGAGGAACACAAAATCACTAAAGCGAAAGGACGTAATTCGGTTCCAAAAAAAAGTGAGTTGTTCTCAACAGCAAGAATAAGTCCTGACACGAAGCCAGCAAGCAAACTGCTGGTCCATTTAGTAATGCCATAGGCAATAACGCTGCAGCCACTAGCCACCAACAAGACGCTGTTGAGCCGCAGCATTAATTCGGAGTCACCGAATATCTGTTTCCAAACCCAAAGTTGCAAATAATAGCAGGGGGATTGATGACCTAGAACGGAACGCTGGTAGATACTACCCACACCATCCGCGACGATCCAAGCAGAGTGCAGTTCATCAAGCCACAAACTTTCATAGCACGATGGCAGTCGTAGAAGTACCGCGATTGTGAAGACAGAGACAGAAATAAGCAGCGTGAACAATGCTCGTGGTGGTTGGCGATCCATCAGGTGAGATTCGCGGCCGGCGTATTGGTGATTCTTTGAATGATCTTACACGCGGATTCAATCTGGGTGGCATCGACGTCCAAGTGGGTAACAAAACGAATGGCTTGCGGGCCAATCGCAAAACACTTGACCCCCTGCTCTTCAAGTGCCGTTGCCAGCTTGTCAGCGTTAGCCCAGTCTTCATCAACTTCACAGATGACGATATTGGTATCGACTCGGTTTCCACGAATTGAGAGCGGACTACATGCTTCGCAGCCCTCGCGAAGGCGTTGAGCATTATCGTGATCTTCTACCAGACGATCGCGGTGCTGCTCCAATGCGTGTAGCGCACCGGCAGCGATGATTCCTGCTTGACGCATGCCTCCCCCGAACAGTTTTCTGGAGCGGCGAGCTTCTACAATGAACTGGCGATCTCCTGCCAGTGCAGATCCAACGGGGGCCCCCAGTCCTTTACTAAAACAGACGCTAACGGAATCAAATGGCTCAACCAGTTTCAGAGGACTCAGGCCGGTCGCGACCGACGCGTTCCAGAGTCGGGCCCCATCCAAATGCCTCTTTAGTCCGTTTTGTTTCGCCCAATCGCAGATTTCTAAGACTGTCTGCTGCGGCTGAATACGTCCGCCCCACCGATTATGGGTATTTTCGAGGCAAACGAGTTGAGTTCGGACCATGTGTTCATTTTCCGGCCGAATCAGATTTCTGAGTTGGTCTACTTGCAGCACACCGCCTTCGCCAGCGACCGTTTGTGCGACTAAGCCCGAAAGCTGGGCAAATGCTCCCTGTTCGTAATGATAGATGTGACAGTCAGCTTCACAGAGAAATTCGCTGCTGCGACCGCAATGCACTCGGAGAGCGATTTGGTTCGTCATGGAACCACTGGGCATGAATACTGCGGCCTCTTTGCCTAAAATCTCAGCGGTAAGCGTTTCCAAGCGTTCCACCGTCGGATCAACGTCAATGACGGCGTCACCTACCTCTGCTTCTGCCATTGCCTGCCTCATCTCGGGAGTTGGCTTGGTGACGGTATCGCTGCGAAGATCGATTTCTGCGGCCATTTGTTGAAAATCGGGTGTCGGAGTTGCTTGGTATGCGGGTAAACAATTCGATTGTACCGGCTTATGATGGCAATCGTAGCCGTGTTACTTTTCGCCCGGTTTCCACGTTTCAACACTGCTGTCCAGCCGTGTCGTCCGATACGAATCCCAAAATAAGAGTTCTGATTTGTCTGACCTTCAAATTCAGCGTGTTGACGCTCGTCAGGGATCCGCCGAGATTCTCCAGGAGTTGCGTCTGAAACTCAGTCCTCAAGGCGATGTCGTGAGCCCCCGAGGGCGTGCCTTGACGGAAGAAGTGTTTGGGGAGGCACTGACGCCTGTTGAGGTCGTCAATAAGATCTGCCGAGACGTGCGAGAAACTGGTTCTGAGGCTTTGCTGAAGTACAACAAAGCGTTGGATAAGGCAGATCTATCGACAGAACAACTCCGAGTGCCCTTGAGTGAATTGGAAGAGGCCCATTCGGCTGCAGACCCTACTTTGCTGGAATCGGTCCGGCGGATACGAGACAACGTTGCTGAATTTCAGCAGGCGATTCTGCATTCGGATGTAACGGTCGAACCTCGTCCCGGGGTGACTCTCACGCAGAGATATCTTCCGTTGAACCGGATTGGCGTTTGTGTGCCTGGTGGCGCAGCTGCTTATCCATCAACCGTGCTGATGACTGCGGTTCCGGCTCAGGTTGCCGGCGTAAAAGAAATTGCGATAGTCGCGCCGCCGACGCAGTTTGGGGCCTATAACGTGGATATGCTTGCAACCTGCCACGAGCTCGGCTTGCGTGAAGTGTATCGTGTGGGCGGTGCACAGGCCGTCGCTGCCTTAGCCTACGGCTGCGATGCGATTCCAGCTGTCGATAAAATTGTGGGGCCTGGCAATTTGTTTGTCGCTCTCGCGAAAAAAGAAGCTTATGGTGTCGTGGATATCGATTCCTTTGCTGGCCCAAGTGAGGTGATTGTCATTGCGGATGAGACGGCGAGAGCCGATTTTGTTGCAGCAGATCTCTTGGCTCAGGCAGAGCATTCGCCGGGTTCTGCGATCCTCATCACATGGGATGAGAAGTTGATTGATGCGGTTCAAGAAGAATTGCTGAGGCAGTTGGATTTACTGACACGAAACCAATTAACGCTAGATAGCTTGGAAGCCTTTGGCGCGTTGATCCTCGTCCGTGACCAAGCTCACGCATGCGAGCTGACAGACCAGTTTGCGCCAGAGCATTTGCACATTGAGACACGAAATCCGCGCGAAGAGATTGCCCGTATTCGAAATAGCGGTGCCGCATTCCTTGGGCACCATACTCCGGTAGCCTTGGGGGATTATGCCGCTGGTCCCAGCCACGTTCTGCCCACCGGCGGTACCTGCACATGGGCCGCAGGGTTGTGCAGTAACAGCTTTTTGCGGAGCGGCAGCGTGACGGAATTCGATCCAGCAGCACTGAACCAGATTGCCCCGGATGTTGTCCGACTTGCGAATAAGGAAGGGCTTACAGCTCACGCAAGAAGTGTGACAATTCGGGCGTCTTGAGTCAGACACATCGAATTGAACTGCTTGCTTCCCGTTTTTAGCCCCTCATTTTTGACCCTCATCGCCAGCTTGGTTTCGCGACCTGACCCAAACTGGCTGACGAAAGCGCCCACTCATCATGGCTGACAAGTCTCTCTTCCGCCCTGCCCTCGCCCGCATGATGGCTTATGCCCCCGGTGAACAACCTCCGCCGGGGAAGTTCATTAAACTGAACACAAACGAGAATCCCTATCCGCCACCGCCCGCTGTGGTCGATGCGATCAGGGTGGCAGCAGGCGGCCCACTCAACCGGTATCCCGATCCCATGGCAACTGCCTTCCGGAGGGCTGCGGCTGAGCGATTAAATCTGCCTGGGCCCGAGTGGGTTCTCGCTGGCAACGGAAGCGATGAAATTTTGACGTTACTCGTCCGTGGTTTTGTCGGCGAGGGGCAAAAGTTGCGTTTGCCTTATCCGAGTTATGTTCTCTATCGCACATTGGCTGATATTCAAGGCGCCGCCTGGGAACAGGTTGCTTTCGATGATGATTGGTCTCTTCCAGAAGCTTTTGGAAAATCCGACAAAGACCTCCGGCTTGTACTGTTACCCAATCCGAATAGCCCGAGCGGGACCGTCGTCAGTCCGAATCGTGTGTCCCAGTTCGTAGACTCACTCGATTGTCCTTTGATAGTTGATGAGGCCTATGCCGATTTTGCCGAAGACAATTGTCTAGATCTTGTTCAACAGAACCAGCGGGTTATGGTCACAAGAACCCTCAGTAAGTCTTATGGCTTAGCTGGGATCCGATTTGGTTTTCTAGTAGCACAGCCGGACGTCATCGCTGAACTGGCCAAAATCAAGGACAGTTACAATTGTGATGGTTTGTCGATTGCCGCTGCTACCGCGGCAATGGGCTGTGGTGACTGGCTTAGGGAAGTTCAGGGAAAAATGAATGGCACACGTAGTCGCTTGGCAGAGCGACTGGGTGGCCTTGGTTTTAATGTGGTGCCGTCCCACGCAAACTTTGTCTGGTGCCAACATCCCAATGGGAAACATCAGCAACTTTACGAATTCCTGAAGAAAAATCAGATTCTCGTTCGATACATGAAATTCCCGGATTGGGGGGATGGTCTGCGGATTTCTGTGGGAACAGATGAGCAGATCGACGCATGCCTGATGATAATTGAGCGTTATCTGGCTTAGGCGACTCTCATCGTTTGGACTTTCTCACTCTTGTAATTCTGGTAATCACATGACTCGCACTGCCTCGGTCGACCGCAAGACCGGAGAAACAGACATTCAGCTGTCGATTGATTTGGATGGCGATGGGGCTGGAACTCGGAAGTCAGGAATCGGTTTTCTTGACCACATGCTGGATCTTTTTTCCAAGCATGCTTTGATCGATCTCTCCGTAGCCGCTGTGGGTGATTTGCATGTTGATGATCATCACACATGCGAGGACATTGGGATTGCTTTGGGGCAGGCAATGGATCAGGCGCTCGGGGATCGGGCAGGCATTCGCAGGTATGGGCACTTCACACTTCCGATGGATGAGTGTCTTGTCACTGCTGCAGTGGATCTGGGGGGGCGGTACGCTTTTGAATATCAGGCACCCATTGCCGCAACCAAAATCGGCACCTTTGATTCTGAGTTAGTCGAACATTTCTGGCAGTCTTTCGCTGCCAACTCGAAATGTAATCTCCATGTTGTGCTGCATCATGGACGCAACGCGCACCATGTCGCAGAGTGCGTTTTCAAGGCTGTTGCACGCGCGGTGCGCATGGCGGCTGAAGATGATCCTCGCAGTAATGCGATTCCCAGCACTAAGGGCATTCTGTAACGCCGAGTCAGTTAGTCGCTGGTTCTTCTTTTGCTGGACTTGCGTGGGTGGCTACATTGCGGTGCCGGCTAGGTACCAAGTAGCCGACACAGGCAAGACCAATCAGGCATCCGTTGACCGACAATAGATACTTGTTGGAGAAGATCACTATCCCTGACAGGATGATCGTGGCAAACAACGCGGCCCAGCGGGCGGGAAGGACCCATAAACCGATCCCACTGAGTGTTTCAACGACAACGACTTGGCGACTGTACCACTTGGCAATTTCCTGCAAGTCCTTGAGGGCGTAGTTTTCTCGCAGGTAATTGAAAATCCAAAAGTCACGATCTAAAAAGTAAATGTCAAATAGCACTTCTCCAGACCAGTACTCAGGGGTCCATTTGCCTGCTGCACCACCGAGCAGAATCAATGAGATGATCAGGCGAGAGAGGAAGGCTGCCCGCCGTATCAGCAATTCTTGCTGTCCAGTGTTCACTCGGTGAGCTAACCACACGGACCAAAGACAGCACCACCAAATCGTCACAAACGTCATGTCGTTGTAACTTCCTTGATGAACGCACATCAGGCTGATTCCAATAAAGCAGAGCCAGTTGCATGTTTTTCGAAGCAGGTTGATTGAGGTGATCAGGCCAATTGACGTTGCAAATGCAGACCCCCAGAATGCCAATCGAATTGTCGTGACAGACCTCAACCAGTCCGGAAAGAATGGGTCTTCGACGGGTATATTCGCGTAGATACTGTTGGCTTCGAGAAAAAATCGCCATTTCCAAAAGAGGCTGATCAGAATTGCGACCTGTACGATTCGGTAGGCAGCGAGAGGCCGATTGAGCCCCGCTGAATGCAGCTTTTGGAATGCCTGAGTAGCTTTATTCATAGCGATTCCTCAACCTCATCGATTCGAATCAGTTTGTAGCCACCGTCAGATTGGGCTTCGAGGTGAAACTTTGATTCGAGTATTTGTTCACGGTATGACGATTTGAGGGTAAACCAACGATCCTGCTGTGAGGATAAAAAGTCATACCGACCAGCAAAGAATGTGATCACCCTCGCTGGAAAATGATTTGCATATCTCCAGTTCTCGTCGAGGATCATCATGACGAAGCCCGGTGGGTATTGTTCAACTTTGTATTGGTTCGCAAAGTTGTACATCGACGGGATCGGGAATTGTGCAGCCCAAACAGAAAATGATGGGGTCCGAAGGTGGAAGCGTTGCAAAGAGTGCTTCGCGATTCCCGGAATCCACGGCATCAGTAAAAGCCACGCAGCAATCAATCCGATGAACACAACAATGCACCAGAAGCCGAGGTCGCTTTGTTGTTCGTCGTTACCGAGGGACGTGTCACTTGGATCGACCATAGGGATGTTCCTTCATTCCGCGTGAGCATTGAATTGGATGAAACGTCAGGATTGCTCGATCAGTTGAAGTAAAGTCTCCCGTACCTGCTTTGGGTTTGCATTGGCATTCTTTTTCTTGGCCTGCCCAATCAACGCTCCAACGGCTTGCTGCTTGCCATTTTTTACATCATCGATGACTTGCGGATTTGCGTCCAGCAATTCCTGGCAAAGCACCTCGATTTCATTGCTGTCTACTAATTCAATGCCCAACCTCGAAATTGCTTCTTCGACAGAATCTTCAGTCTTTAGTAAGTGTGCAAAAACATCTCTCGCTCGCGCGTTATCAAAGTCACCTCTGCTAACGCGTTGTAATAAATCGCCCAATTGTTCAGCATTGACAGCAAATTCAGCAATGCTGGCCTCGGTTTCATTAAGTGTCCGCATCACATCCTGTTGGATCCACGAACTAGTGCGTTTTCCATCTCCGGATTTGGTAGCGGCTGCCTCGAAATATTCAATCAGGTCTCGACCTTGCTTCACAATGACATTCGCATCGTACAACTTGATGCCGTATTGTGTTTGTAGACGTTGACAAATTTCTGCAGGTAGTTCGCCCAGTTCAGCTTTGGCTTCGTTCACACGTTCTTGCGGGATGCGTATTGGTAACAAATCTGGATCGGGGAAGTACCGGTAATCTGCAGACTCTTCTTTTTCACGCTGGAGGAATGTTTTTCCCTTCGCATCATCCCAGCCACGTGTGGTCTTGGCTTCGTCCTCGATCGTTTTACCTGTCTCTTCCCAAGCGTCGTATTGTCGGTCAACTTCGTGTTCAATGGCATGCTCGACAGCGCGAAAGCTATTCATGTTTTTGATTTCAGCAATCGGTGTCGCAATTTTCTTGCCATCGACATCGATATGCAGATTTACATTAGCGTCGACACGAAGACTACCTTCCTGCATTTCGCAGTCTGATACGCCAAGATGCGTCATTCGCAACTTGAGTTCATCCAAGTATTCTTTGGCCTCGCTTGCGGATCGCAAGTCAGGGTGACTGACAATTTCGAGCAACGGTGTTCCGCAGCGATTCAGGTCGATGCGTGAGTCACTCCGCCCGGTCGCCTCATCATGCATGCTCTTGCCCGCATCTTCTTCCAAGTGCGCTCGAATGATGCCGATACGACGATTTTTTTCGGGCGCAGCTTCGTCGGTTATGTCAAGAAAACCATCAATGCAAATTGGGAGATCAAATTGGCTGATCTGGTATCCCTTGGGAAGGTCTGGGTAGAAATACTGCTTACGATCCCATTTTGTCATCGACGGGATCGAACAATCGATTGCGAGGCCAGCTCGGATCGCTAAGTCGATCGCATGCTCATTCATGACCGGTAACGCACCGGGAAGACCGAGACAGACAGGGCATACCTGAGTGTTGGGTGGGGCACCAAAAAGTGTGCTGCAACTGCAAAACAACTTGGTCTGTGTTTTAAGTTGAACGTGTACCTCGAGACCAATGATGGTTTCAGTGGGATAACCGTCGCTGAGCGTCATGAGATTTCAGGATTCGAAAGTATCGGGGCGAAGTTTGTGAAAATCGGTCATTGCCTGATAGGCAGCACCAGCGAAAAGCAAACGAGCTTCTTCCAAGGCTGGAGCCTGTAATTGGATTGCCAAAGGTAGCCCCGATGCATCTTGACCAGCAGGTAAAGAGATAGCCGGGATGCCCGCTAAATTGGCACCAACTGTAAAGAGATCGCAAAGATACATCTGCAGAGGATCATCAACCTTCTCACCAAGCGGAAAAGCCGGTGTTGGTGAAACTGGTCCAAGCAGCAGATCAACCTGCGAGAACGCGGCGTCGTAATCACCCTTGATCAGTCGCCTCGCCTTAAGTGCCTGATTGTAATATTGGTCCGCGTAGCCTTCGCTCAGAGCGTAGGTTCCCACCATGATGCGACGTTTGACTTCAGCGCCGAATCCTTCCGCACGGCTCTGACAATAGGTTGCTACCAAGGGGCCGAGTGACTCAGCCTTCTCGGGAACCAGTTGTGTGACTCGGTGCCCATAGTGAGCTCCGTCGTAACGCGACAGATTGCTGCTGGCCTCGGAGGGAGCGATTACATAATAGGTCGGTACCCAGTACTTACTATGCGGCAAGTTGATGTCAATGATCTCAGCACCAGCGTCGCGAAACACTTCGGTTGAAGTCAGAACAGCTTGGCGGACAGCATCATCAACTCCGTCAACATCTAAAGCTTCGCGCAGAATACCAACTTTCATTCCCCGTAAGTCACTTGATTGTAGGGCTGCTTGGTAATCGGGGACTTCGTGATTTAGCGAAGTCGAGTCTCGCGGTTCGTAACCGGAAATGCACTGAAGCAGTAAAGCTACATCCTGGACTGACCAGCCAATGGGACCAACTTGATCAAGGCTGCTCGCAAACGCGATCAAGCCATAGCGACTGACTCGACCGTAGGTAGGCTTCAGACCAGTTACACCACAGAAACCTGCAGGTTGGCGAATTGATCCTCCCGTATCTGTTCCGAGGCTCAAAGGCACTGTGCCTGCAGCCACACAGGCCGTTGCGCCGCCGCTACTGCCCCCAGGTGTGCGAGACAGGTCCCATGGATTTCTTGTGTTTCCAAACGCACTCGTTTCTGTACTTGCTCCCATCGCAAATTCGTCCATGTTCGTCTTGCCCACGATAATCGCGTCGGCTTTGCGGAGTTTTTCGACAACTGTGGCATCATAAGGTGGTCGAAAATTGCGAAGCATGTTGGAAGAACAAGTGGTCGGCATATCGCGGGTGCAAAGCACATCCTTAACAGCCACAGGAACGCCAGCCAAAGGTCCAAGTTGCTCACCATTTCGACGTTTTTGGTCAACCACTTCCGCAGCGGAGAGTATTAATTTGCGATTAATATGAGTGAAAGCATTGATGCTTCCCTGCGTGGCTTCGATCTTATCGATCGCGGATGTCGCTATCTCCACAGCGGTCGCATCACCCCTCGATTGAAGTTGCAGAACTTCTTGAGCCGAATCGAGCATGAGTTACCCAGCAAAACGTACGAAAATGAGAGTTCACGATAGAAAGCTCAGTATCCGCGATCCACGGTGAATCGACCAGCGGGCAATGCAGAAGGCGTGATTTTTGGTTTCGCCGCCTGAAAACCCACTTTTGAACCGACTCACTTGGTATCAACATCTACAAGCATCGAATCAGAATCTGATCTTTGGAACTTACACGATCAGACAGTTAACTTCGCCGGCAGGGTGAGTGTCGCAACGCAACCAGAAGGCCCGCTTGCAAGTGAAATGTCTCCCTCATGCAACTGGGCGATACGGTAGGCTCGGCATAATCCCAGTCCCATGCCACGCCCGGCCTCCCTACCACTGAAGTAAGGATCAAAGGCATGTTTTCGGGCCTGCTCGGATAGTCCAGGACCGCTGTCGGCCACAGTAATCGTGATGCATTCCAGATCAAATTGCAGCGATAGGACGATTGTCCCTTGGCACCCGATGGCGTCGATCGCATTGCGAATCAGGACTCGGATGGCTTCCTTGAGCATGGTCGCATCTGCACGAATTTCCCTTTCAGGGTGAAAAGTATCGCTGTTATCGTTCGAGATCTGAAGTTGAATGCCTTGTCGTTCGCTCTCTTCCTTGAACGTTTCTGTTACTTCTGCAAGCAAATCGCGTGGTAAACAAGCCTGTCGCTCAAGTTCAGGTGGATTGGCATAGAACATCAGGTCCGCAATCATTTCATGTGCACGATATACCTGGTCGATGATTCTCTGGAGGGTTGCACTGCGATTGGGGTCAGACTCACCGCGTTGCAATTGTTCGGCACGAGTTGAAATATTTGCAAGGGGGTTATTGATCTCGTGACTCAGGCCATAGGCAAGCTGTTTGATCGCTGCCAGTTTCTCGCCACGTAATCTAAAGTCAAAGGCACTCTCAAGAAATTTTTGATGCTGGACAGAACGAGCAAACTCCTGCAGCACTGAGTGATTGTTATTCGGTGTTGTTGCAGTGAGTGTGTTAGGGTCAGATCTGACTGTCGGCCATTGTTCACGCCATGTGTTGGACACTTGAGGGCCGGTCACTTCCAGCCATAAGTGCGCATCTTCCATCCACCTGCTGGTGGGAATCGTGCGAAAATGATCCGTCAGCTTTCTCCACCTTTTTTCAATGTTGGTAGTGATTTTTGGGGCGCCCAAATAAGCATCACCACTGGCAAGTTGCTCGGTGATATTGTGGGCATGCCACGTCGCGAGTTCGTCCAATTCAACTGGCCCGCTACCAGTATAAGTTAACGCGGCATAGACAAAATATGACGGATCGCTTTGCAGCGCGCGACATACCCGATCCCGAGTCGCTCCGTCCAGCGATGGATTGTTGCCACTGCTGTTCCGCCGATCCATCAGCAACAGGTGACTGATGGCTTCAGTGGACCGCTCTGTCTGTGGCAACCACCACCGTTCGGAACCACGCCGCAAACAGGGTAACAACCCCATTGGACTTGTCCTCTCAGTGATATGGCTTCTACGAATCACATGGATCGAGCCAGAAGGGTTGAACGAATCGACCCGTGTCTGTTTCATCTGCATGCGTGGCAGCGACTGCTCGCTTTCCACGTTAGCCTACCACGCTGCGTTCAATCTCAAGTTGGTCGCATGCACGACCGATCAGATCGTCGATTGCGAAAGGCTTTTGCATGAAATCGTTCGCACCTGCCGCCTTCAAAGCGTCAACTTTGCTGTGTTCGACCATACCCGAGATACAGAGGATTTTGACCATGTCCATCGATGGATCATTGCGGACCCGTTGGCAGACCTCTTTACCGTTGATATCTGGTAGCATGACGTCGAGAATTACCAAATCAGGTCGAAATTCTTTGACCCCCATTCCGGCGTCAAATCCATTGTTGGCGGTCCTGATGTCAAAGCGACCATCGCGTTCAAAACCGTCCTTGATCAAATCGACCAAATCTTGGTCATCATCTACAATCAGTAACTTCTTCTTGCCGCTCTCCAAAGCATCCGTGGGGATCCCGTTTTCTTTCATGAACAGGTAAAGCTGTTCACGGGGAATGCGGCGGAATTTACTACCGGGAACGCGAAAGCCCTTCAGAGAACCGTTGTCGAAACAACGAATAATCGTCTGCTGACTAACTTTACAAATTTTGGCTGCTTCGCCTGTCGTGAAGACCGTTTTCGTGGTCATGGCGGAAACCACCCTCCCTGTATTATTAGCAGTTGCAAAATATCGTGCCCGGCACAATCCGATTCGGGACCTTGCTGAGCGGTACGTACGATAATGGGACTGACTTCTTTCAGATCCACTACAGTCGGCAACCATTGCTACGATTCGATCGCACGCAAAAATTGGACAACTGACGACCATTATCCTTAGCAAACTTCCTGTTCTGCCGCACTAGCACATCTCGCTGCTATTTGCGTGAAGAACGCAGGCAGCAGGAAGCTCCGAGCCTCGCTGCTTTACCAAGTTTGCCATAGTCACGAATTCTACCGAATCTAGCCCGTAGGTCAAGATTGATTGAAATATCGTAAGTTCATATTCTTCCTAGGTTTAGAACTAAGTGCCTTACCATCTTCCAAAAAAAATACCCCATCTGCTCCATTTTCACCCAGGGTTTGCCTTGAGCTCGCAGGTTCCCTAGGTCTTCCGTTTTGACTCCATGTGTGCTAGCACAAGCGCAAGATCCGCGGGGGTGATGCCGCTAATGCGTTTTGCTTGGTCGAGATTTAGTGGTCGGATTTTGGAGAGTTTTTCCTTCGCCTCATTACGCAACGGACCAATCGTGCTGTAATCGAATGAGGTGGGAATGCGTTTTCCCGCAAGTCTCTGCTGCCGCTCTACTTCGACACGTTGCCTGCCGATGTAGCCCTCATATTTGATGTCATAGAGGCATTGTTGAGCCGCTGTTGCTTCGATATCCGCGAGTGCGGGAAATCGCTCGCACATTTGTGTCCAGTCAACCTCTGGTCGTCTCAGGTACACATCAGCCGTGACGTTTTCGACCTTTGATTTCTTAAGCAGCTTCAAGCCAAGTTCCATTTGGGCAGTTTTCGTCTGGAATCGTTGACGCCTTTCGTCACTTATCAGTCCCAAATCATCAGCTTGCTGTGTCAACCGTCGATCCGCATTGTCTTGGCGTAGCAGCAGTCGATACTCAGCACGGCTGGTAAACATACGGTAGGGTTCATCGGTACCGGCTGTTACAAGATCATCAACAAGTACGCCAATATAAGCTTGATCGCGTGTGGGCACCCAAGGAGCTTTGGCTGCGGTTTGTCTTGCGGCATTCAAGCCAGCGATCAGCCCCTGCCCCGCAGCTTCTTCATAACCAGTCGTGCCGTTGATTTGCCCGGCGAAAAATAGTCCCCCGACGCGTTTGGATTCAAGGTGCGGCCAGAGTTGTGTAGGGGGGCAGAAATCGTATTCGACCGCGTAGCCATATCGCATGATTCTTGCATTTTCCAGGCCGCTAATCATGCGAAACATCTGATCTTGAACATCACGCGGCAGACTGGTCGAAATGCCGTTGACATACACTTCCTGCGTATTCCAGCCTTCTGGTTCGAGAAATAGCTGATGCCCTGTTTTGTCTGCAAATCGGACGACTTTGTCTTCGATGCTGGGGCAATAACGTGGGCCACGTGAATTGATTTGTCCACTGTACATCGGTGCGCGATGAAGGTTGGCCCGGATCAAGTCATGCACGGACTCGTTGGTGTAAGCGATATGGCAGGGAAGTTGCTCTACTGAAAGTTTGTCAGTTAAAAACGAAAAGGGTTGCGGCTGCTCATCGCCTGGCTGTGACTCAACCTTGGAGTAGTCAATGGTGCGTGCATTGAGTCTGGGTGGTGTGCCTGTCTTGAATCTTTCAACCTCAAAGCCAAGGCGTTGCAATGCTCCACTGATCCCAGTCGTGGTGCCCTCCCCTGCTCTTCCCCCGGCAGTCTTTTCATCACCAGTATGCATGATGGCTTTTAAAAATGTGCCGGTGGTGAGCACCACTGTTGGTGCCAGGTATCGTGCGTCCCCACGAACCGTCACACCGAGGACACGAGTCTCTTGACCGCTTTTTTCCGTGATCAGGTCCTCGACAGTCTCCTGACGTAGGTCAAGGTTGGCTTGCCGCTCGATCTGGCATTTGACGTAGTGCTGGTATGCTCGCTTATCAGCTTGTGCACGCGGGCTGTGCATGGCAGGTCCCTTCCGGCAATTCAGCATTCTGAATTGAATGCCGGTAGCATCGATCGCTTCGCCCATCAAACCACCCAGTGCATCAACCTCACGCACGATCTGACCTTTGGCGACACCCCCGATGGCTGGATTGCAGGACATTTGACCCACCGTGTCGAGGTTGGTGGTTAATAGTGCGGTTCGAGCACCGATACGGGCGGCGGCGGCGGCGGCTTCCGTGCCGGCGTGCCCTGCTCCGATCACAATCACGTCGTACTGATAGCAGTTGCTGCTCATGGCTTCTGGTGGGGGTGAGTTTCAGGATGAGTTGAGTGCATGATTCAACGTGAGTGTATGCGGATTAGGCAATCTGAAGCTGATCATCTGTTTGTATACACGGACCGGTAGGCTCAAGCATTTGTGATGGCAAAATGCTCAAGAATCGGGGGGCTGGTGGTCGAATCCGACTAGGTGGGGTTCGGTTTTTGGTCCCCTTCACTGTAATTTCACTCGATACTGAGGCACGGCCGACGAGATGCGACTGGTCACAATAACGAGCTTGATTGCCGTTCTCGGCACCTTTACTAGCCCCATGCTGATGAAGTCAGCTCTGGCTGTCGAGGTGTCCGACACAAATGTGCAGGATTCTGCGCCCTCGATGCAACGTCCGAGCAAGGGCTGTTTCATTCTCGGTTCTCAATCATTCTCCATCCCTTTCACCGTAGATCAGGAAGGGGCCCAACCCGTTGCAGTGCGACTTTTTGTGTCACGGGGATCTGATGATAATTGGAGGCTGACCGACCAGATTCAGCCAAACGCTGTCTCAAAGCAGTTTCAATTTAAGGCTGAGGACGATGGGGAATATTGGTTCGCTACTCGTACGATCGATGCAGCAGGACAAGCCCATCCGTTCGGCGAAATCACGCCGCAACTGAAGGTATTTGTTGATACAACCAAACCAGCGATTGCTCTCGAAGCGGAAGCAGATGAGAAGGGAAGAATTTATGCAGCGTTGAACATCGACGATGCAACTCCGTTGAAACTGGTTCAACTCCGGTACGCAACGGATATGCTCAAATCCTGGCAGGCTGTTGAGGTGGCAGAGAATTCCCGCAGTGGGAAATTCCAGTTTGATCCACAGCAAGGTTGGAAGCTGTTGTCACTACAGCTCGTTGTTTCGGATGCCGCTGGTAATCAAACAGTGATCAATCAGATGGTCCGCCGTCCACGTGTAGCAGATGGCAATGTCAACCGCTTCGCATCCAAGCCGGTTTCCGAGCCCATCGCTGCTAAGTCATTGCCGTACCGAATGGATGGAGAGTCGGGATTTAGCGCGGAGACTGTTTCCGGGCCAGGTGAACCGCCGATGCTGGCGCCCCTGCCTAGCGGCACTACACCCTCAATCAATCCCCCACCTGCAACTTCAGCTCGGTCTCATTCTCCTTTGGCAGGAGACGCTCGAAATCTGCAAGTCGCAAATGACAGCCGCTTTCAGGAAAGCAACCCCTACGGTACCGCTGCTCAGGCAAATAACTCATCAGTTTCCCAACTGAATTCACGTTACCGAGGCGTACTGCCATCGGGTGCAAGATCACAGGCTGCCGCAGGGACACAAATGATGGCACAGCCTCTTGATTCTGTTGCAGGCTCGCTGCCCCAAGTGAATCCTCAACTCATCGGTCGTCAGCCTGTTCCTTCGAATGGTGTGCCCTCGGGCGGGACTGTCGTCAATTCGCGTTCTGGCATGGGCTTTGCGCCTCCGTCGGTTCGCGGCGCATCTCCTGTGGTCGCCAGGTCGGAGAGTGCATCGTCGGCTTTGCCGCCACCAGCCACGCCCATGCAAATTGGTGAGGGCTTCGGATTAACTTCACCACAGTCATCATCATCTCAGTTTTCATCACCTAGGCTTGAAGCCCAGAGCAGGACCAACGTATCTGCGGGCGAGGCGAAGTCCAACTCCGCTTCGGAACCACGAACCGTGGCAGAGGCAATGCGTCCGATCACAGAAGAGTCCGCTTTGTTCAAATTGCAACAGGAGCAGATTCCTGCCCCGAAACCACAAGTGGAGGCGGAGCCTTATCGATCTGAACGTGTCAAGACTCCAGAATCGCAATCTGCCATGCAGAGAGCTCCTGTTCGCTTCAGTGATAGGGAGCGATTCAGTTTGGATTACGAGCTAGAAGCTGTTGGCAGTCAGGGCGTCGAAGCGATCGAGCTGTATGGGAGTCTAGATCATGGCAACACCTGGTCGCTGTGGGGGCAGGACCCAGATCGTAGCAGTCCTTTTGACATTGAGACCAAGGGCGAGGGAGTTTTCGGTTTCCGGATCGTTGTGGTGGGAGGAAATGGGTTGGCCAGTCCACGTCCTTTAGCGGGTGAGTCGCCAGATATCTTTGTGGTGGTCGATCGTGCTCGGCCGAATATTCGTATTACCGGAGCGAGATACGGAGAAGGTGATCGCACCGGTGGCTTGGTCATTCGTTACGAGTGCAATGACACCAACCTGCCCCGTCGGCCAATTGGTCTTGCATTCAGTGGTTCGCCTGATGGTCCTTGGACCACCATTGCGGCTGGGCTTGAAAATACTGGGGAATACGTCTGGCGAGCAGACCCGAATCTGCCGAGGCAGCTGTATTTGCGGATTGATGGAACAGACCAAGCAGGTAACGTCGGCACCTACATTCTGGATCAGCCGATCGATACGCAGGGGTTAGCACCAAGGGCTAGGATTCGTGGTTTTCAGCCTTTGTCGGAAAATCCATCTACAGAAGCTGGGCAGACTGCTTTGCTGAATAACGACTCGTTGAAGTAGCGACTAGTGATTGAGCGTGTTGCATGCTCTTAATGATGATGCCTGGCAATAGCTTGCCGGTCGCATCTTGGTGATAGGATTGGTATGGTGTCTTCCATGACGCTGATCCATGCCTTCGAACTGCTTGAAAGCCCACCTGACACGTTTGCCGACGCGATAGCTGTGTTCGGTAACGATAGCACCCTGCGATCTTGGGTTTTTCAGCTCCTGTCGAATCAGGGAGATCTCACACAGTTCGATGGTGAGCAGGCCAAGTGGTCAGATCTGCGTGACGAATTAGCGACCGCCTCGCTGTTTGATTTTGGTGGTAAACGCACCATTCTGTTACGAAACGCCGACAAATTTTTAAGCGATTGTCGGCCCCAGATAGAACAGCACTTGGCCAAGACGACTACGGCCAGTCGTTTCGTACTAGAACTCGATTCGCTGGCTTCAAACACACGTGTTTACAAGGCATTGTTGAAGCATCATGCATTGGTGGACTGTCGGATTTCTTATGGCAATAAAGGCCTGAACCCTTCGCTTGCCAAGCGGAGATCTTTCCTGATGGGATATGTAGCGAAACGCCATTCAACCAAGTTGACCCGTGATGCGGCTGATGTGTTGATGGAGATGGTTGGTGACGAATTTGGGATTTTGGAAACTGAAATCGCAAAGCTGGCGCTCTACTGTGAGCCCAAACAAAGCATTGATCAGGCTTTAGTGGAGGATGTTGTTGCTGGTTGGCAGGGAAAAACAGTCTGGCAGATCACGGACGCGATTGTGGCAGGGGATGCGGCGGAAGCTTTGCGGCATCTGGACAAGTTGCTGGGTGGAGGGCAGCCGCCAATTGCATTGCTTCCGCAGATTGCATGGTCGTTGCGACGGCTTGGCATGGCTACATCAGTCTATGAACAACATGAGCGAAGCGGCAGGAAGTCACAACTTGAGGATGCGTTGTCCTACGCAGGTTTCAATCGCGGTCCAAGTGATATCCAGAAAGCAAAAAAACAACTCAGTCGAATGGGGAGAGACACAGCCAGACAACTTTTGCCATGGTTGCTCGATGCCGACTTGCGTTTGAAGGGTACGCACAGTAACGACGGGCGTGACCGTTTCCTTCTTGAGAATTTGGTCATAAGGTTGGCGAAAGAAGCCACGCAAAAGAAAAAGCCCGAAAAGTTGTCCGCAGCAACCGTTTGAATTTGGAAGTCACGGCTTAATCAGGCCTTGGTGGAATTTCGCTCCGCTAGTGAGTAGCGAATAGCGAGGATGGTTATCACCCCGCGTCGCGTCTTGGATTTCCTAAGCAACCTTCGGTAGCCTGTCTGGCTCGCGGATTGCGTTGTAGAGAAAAATGTGGAGCAAAAATTCTGTTTGGGCTGTTTGCGGTGATTCACATGCGATCACTGGTGCCCTTGGTCAACGCCATGAAAGCGGACTCAAGATCAAGTTCTTCTTCCGAGAAACGACGTAAGTCGATGCCATTTTCGATGAGCAGCTTGGGTAGCTCGCTGTATTGCTCAACGCCACTTTCCAAGATCACTCTCATTGCATCATCCCCCAGTTCACATGCTTGGACTTTCTCTTGCTGATTGAGCAACTTCGCGATGCTTTCCAGTTTATTTCGATCGGCAGGTTGGATGACCAATACAGTGTGCTCACGCACCATGCGAATGACCTCACCTTTGGTAGCGTTCTGTTTCAGCTCTCCTTTGTCGATGATGCCTACTTTGTTGCATACATCGGCTAGCTCAGGAAGAATATGACTGCTAACGATGATTGTTTTCCCCATTTCCCCGAGTTTGCGCAGCAAGTTCCGCATTTCGATTCGTGCCCGCGGGTCCAAACCAGATAGAGGTTCATCAAGCAGAAGAACCTGTGGGTCATGCAGTAACGTGCGAGCGAGACCGAGTCGCTGAGTTTGCCCGCGTGACAAGGTGTTGGCAAAGGCATCCCGTTTGAAATCCAAATCTACTACGTCGAGCATTTCGTCGACGCGTTTGCGTCGGTCCTGACCGCCAATACGGTAGGAGGCAGCAAAAAACTCGAGATACTCGACAACAGTCATGTCGTCATACACGCCGAAGAAGTCAGGCATGTATCCCACCAAACGTCGGATTTCTTTTGGAGCGGTATGAACGCTGTGGTCACACACGTAGGCTTCGCCCCAAGTCGGCTCCAATAGCGTGGCTATGATTCGCATGGTTGTGGTTTTGCCTGCACCATTGGGGCCGATGAAACCAAAAAGGTCACCCGCTTGCAAGTCAAGATCAATGCCTTTGATTGCGAAAGCATCACCATATTTTTTCGTAAGGTCAACTGTTTTGATCATCGCAGATTTCAGACATTATGAGGAAGTGCTAGCCAGTCGGAACTGACCACTCTTTGATTTCTGGTTCGGGGGCATCAACGTGAAAACTGTATTGGTTCACAGGGTCGTTGATTGGTGTTGCCAACTAAAGATCTTTCTCACTCGTGACAGGGAGGATGACACGAATCATGGTGAGGCTCTTGCCATTGCCTTCAAACTCAATTTCTTCGTTGTTCAGTTTAAGAGTAGTTAATTCATCAGCCAGCCTACCGATCAGAACGCAACGATCATCAGAGAGTGTGTGGCTGAGATCGAGTGATGATAAAGCATCGTCACGCAGTCCTGTGTATCGGTTACCACCCACGGCGTTATGGAACATTAGCATCTCTGCAACACGATCGGGAAGTTCAACCGATGACGGGTCCCATTCCTCCGTGTCGCGACTGCTTTCCAAAGCGGTTTGTCGAGACAATCGCCAGCGAAAGTTCTTTTGACGCAGACTATCAATGCGCTCAATACGGCCACCGGCAGGGAATCGTGTGTTTAGTAGATAGGCCCAATTCCGATAAACGAGCATTCCATCCAAAAGGTCAACAGGAAGTGGGTTCACTAACTCACCCCTTAATAGTTCGCTTCCATCACGGCGTTGCAAGTTTGGGAAGTTGGTGAGCTTGGGCTTGAAACGAAGCAGAGTCTGGACACTTTTGCTGCTCCTTGCGGCTAGTGGAGCGCCAACAATTGAATTTTGCAGCAGTCCCCCAGGGAAACCAGTGCTTTCGACGCCACTCTGCTGCATACGAATGGTGTAGGGAGGCATTCGTGTGTCTTCGATTGCAATCTGGATCCCACCATAAGTCTGACCGGGATAGCCCAGCGGACTTAGTAGTGATTGTTGGATTGAGTCTGTCAGCTTGTCAAAGTTGTTTGATTCATCGATGTCGATGTTAAGTAATGCAGCATCATGAGAGTAGATGCAGCTTGCCTGAAAGCCTCTGCCCAATCCTGCGATCGCATCGATGTCTATGATTTCGACACGATTGCAGCGAAGAATCCCTGCATTGTTATCGGTGGTTGAAATGCCTTCGGCGAGATTGGGACGCGCCTCGTACATGAGGACGAGCGTTAACAGAATTGCAACAAGGGGAAAGCTTAGCCAGCCCAGCAACGGACGCCCCAAGAAGCGGTTGATTAGCAGATAATCAAGGGGACCAATGACAGCAATCAGGGCCATCAAAATAATCGAGATAATAGAAAATTCGAACTTTCGTTTGACTTCGAACTGGTCAAGTGTGGCACGAAGTTGCCCAGCGAGGTCCCCGTACGCTGTGCCGCGATTCGTGATCGCAATATCTCTCTTGTCAGAGAGCAATATTTCGCCAGTCAATTGTGTCATGAGATCAAGACGTTCGGGCCAGGCGGTGAACATTTCATCGTCAAGGTCCGCTGCGATTGCGGTGATGCGTCCAAACCCAATGTTATAAACCGCAGCCACAGGAAGGCTGACGCGGCGAGTTGTCTTACCCGTGATGAGCACCGTTCCGCGTTTTCGCGGTAATCGGAGACCTGTGAAATTTCTCAACGGATTTTGGGTCGAGGTGTAGGTTTCGATCGCGGAAGGATCGATGTTGGTTATTTTGGGTTCAGTGATTCCAAGCAACTTTTGAAGCCAAGGTGCGGCTTTGAAAAGATCTTGGCAGGATTCACCAAGCGTGATGAAAAGATGCCCGCCACCAGTGATCCATTGTTCAATGGCCAAACGCTGCCGTTCTTTTAGGCCCTGCAGTAAATCAATTCCGGCTGCATTGATCATGATCATGTCGACGCCCTCGTAACCGATCATCGAATTGGGGAATTCTATCGGTGCCGTTGGCATGGAAACCGCGATCGAGGCATCACGATTCAGTAGCTTGTTGGCCCCTACCTCATCGACTCCGAGTGGATCTCCGATCACAACAATCCAGTTCATGTCCAGTGGTATCATGGCGGGGCCACGAGATGGTGAACCACTGGTAGGAAAGCGACCGCTGGAGATCGTTGTGTCACCATTTCTGAGGATCAGTGGGGCAGCTTCACTTCCTGGAACTGCGTACGCCCAATCACCGTCGGTTACGTCACTCGCCTGTTTGTAAAGAACTTCGGCTCCGTCTCCATCGCGTGTTTCCACTGTCCTAACGTTTTGAGAACCCGAATACCGAATACCGGTCCAGGCACCAACTCGGTAATGACCTTGAATTCCAAAGTGGACCTCAGAAGACAGATCGTCCGCGTCCGCGGTCCTGCTATCGGTTGAAAGTAGGCACACGGTCCAAAGCGTAGCACCGATCAAGTAGAGCAATTTCGACATTCAGACTTGTGCGTGCTTTAGGGCTTCTCGGAATTGGGGCATTCGCAAACCAAACGGCTACAACCGGGGCAACCACGGCCGTATTTGGCTTGCAATGCAGCGTTCAGGTCAATCTCCGCCACGTTCGCGATGGTTGCCAACCAAGCGATGACGTCGGCAAACTCTTCGGCCAAATTTTCTCGATCGTTTCCTCTAAGTGCCGAGGCTAACTCGCCGATTTCTTCCATTAACCACATAAAAGTGCCGTCCGTTCCTCGGGCAGCATCCTTTTCGTAGTACATTTGGTGGATGTGACGCTGAAGATCAGCAATCGACAGCTCGTCTGCGGATTCGGACGATGTTTGCATGAAATGAGGCGTGATTCGGGTGTTTTTATGGTCGGTTGGGCCAGACAGGGACCCGGATAGATCATCATAGGGGTAGATCCATCGTGAGACAGCAAGATATCCCGCTGCACGACTGCACGGTAGTCAACTACAGTGTTGGGGTCATTTTGGTTCCGTTCTTATTCGCTCTTCCTGGTCAAATTTCTTGACAGAGTCGTTCCGACCGCAAAAAAAAACCGTCGCGGGTGTTACGCATGTACCCTCAAACATTGATCCGACCGGGGGCTCTGGCCGTGACGGGTCTGGTGTTTCGCGCCGGCATTTAATGGCTGCAGCCGATGGATCTGATACGCGTGAGATCGAGGGTGCTGCCTTCACGGCGGAGCAAGAAGATGACTCGAGAGTTGGTGCAGAATCGGATCAGAGTTGCGAAAAGCCTGATCCCAGCGACCAATCGAGCTCGGAATCAGAAAAAACGTCAAAGGCAAAATTTCATCACTACCCCTTCTATTCACCTCGTTTCTGGCATGGGATGCGTCCAAGTTCCTGGTGGAGTTTGCTCCGGCAGGGACGATTCCGCATCCACCCATCTCGCCTGCTGATGGCAGTCGCGATTTCATTCGCCACTCCTTTCAACACTCTCCTCGCTTTGATTCAGGGTGTCATTTTCCGCCGCAAACTGGCAGAGGCAGAGCTTCATGGGCCGCCTGTGTTCATCGTTGGCCATTGGAGAAGCGGCACCACTTTGTTGCATGAGTTGATGGTGCGTGATGAGCGTTTGAGCAGTCCTTCTACCTTCCAATGCTTCGCCCCGTGCCATTTTCTGGTTACCGAATGGTTTTTTAGGCGTTTTGCAACGTGGTTATTGCCTGGTAAGAGACCGATGGACAACATGGCAGCTGGATGGGACCGGCCTCAGGAGGATGAGTTTGCGTTGATGAATTTAGGTCAACCCTCTCCTTATAGGCGGATCGCATTTCCCAATGAGGTCGCGGTGGACATGAACTACCTCGATTTTGATGGGGTGCCTGAAGAAGAAAAGCAGGAGTGGATGAAGGCATTACGTTCTTTCTTGCTTAAAGTGAGTGTCGATACCGGTCGACCCTTGATTATCAAGAGCCCCACCCACACGGGTCGTATTGGCTCGTTGGCGAGTGAATTCCCAGAAGCAAAGTTCATTCACATCACACGAGATCCGCGGGCTCTGTTTCCCTCAACTTGTCGTTTATGGCGCGGTCTGGATGAGGTTCAGGCCTTGCAGAAACCTACCCATGATCTCCATGAAGATTATGTTATTGAGTGTTTGAGGCGGATGTACAAAGCCTTTCATGAGCAACGCAAGTCGATCGACTCGGCTCGTATAATCGACGTGCGTTTTGAGGATCTCACAAACAATCCCGTGGAGACACTGCGAAGTATCTATAAGACACTCAGGCTGAGTGACTTTGAGTCAGTTGAGGAGACAATTCGTGCGTGGGCAGATTCAGAACATAAAACTTATCAACGCAATCAACATCAACTCCCTTCTGAACAAGAAGCGTTGATTCTGAATGAATGGCAGGACTACTTTGAACGCTATGGATACAGGTAAGCGAACCATGTTACGCAAATTTTGTGATCGGTCCCTTTTCATGCTGCCATTGTTGGTGCTAACAGTGGGTTGCCAGCCAGTAAAGGAGGAACCCGTTACTGAAAATAATGCATCTGCGGCCTCGGCTGATACTGTTACAAGTGCAGATGCGAAGGCTGAGTCCAGTCCGTTGTCAGAAGTGGAAGTGACTGCTAGGCAACTGCTTGCTGCCCGTTTGCCTCAGGCAGAAGTTGCTGAGGGTTGGATTCGATTATTTGATGGCCACACCCTGTTTGGATGGCAAGTTGCAGGTGACGCAAACTGGAGAGTCGAAGACGGGTGCATCGTGGTTGATGACGGTGAAGCCTGTTTGTTATGTACCTCGGTTCCATGGCAGAACTTTGAACTCGAATTGGAATACAAATCGGGCAACGGCACGAACAGTGGTGTGTTTCTACGTACACCTTTGCGACCTGAAAATCCGGCTGAAGATTGTTATGAAGTAAATATCGCGCCAGCCGACAATCCGTTTCCAACGGGCGGAATCGTGAAACGAAAGAAGGCAACTGAACTTAAAGTTGAACCGGATCAGTGGCATTCCATGAAAATGGTGATGGACGGAAAACGATTGCAGGTATCCGTCGATGGGACCAATGTTTGTGATTACACAGACACGGTGGACGTTGCTGAGGGAAGAATTGGTCTGCAGCACAATTCTGGCAGGATCGAGTTTCGCGATATTCGGCTGAGACCACTGGGTTTGAACTCGCTGCTTGATGCAGAATTGACTCAGTGGACGAAGTATCCAGAAATGCCAGGTGACTTCAGTATCACGGACGAGGGTTGTCTCCGGGTGAAAGGTGGGCGAACTCAGTTGGAATCGAAACGGCCGTTTGATGACTTTGTGCTGCTTGCGGAATATAAGCTTCCTTTGAATGAAATGAATTCCGGAATCTTTTTTCGATGCATTCCCGGTGATGTGATGATGGGCTACGAGTGCCAGTTAAGTAATGAAATAAAGGATGGCGATCGACTAAAGCCTGCGGACTGTGGTACCGGAGGAATTTTTCGTCGACAAGATGCGCGTGTGGTAGCAGGTGATACTGACAAGTTCGCGACAGTTGTGTTGGTGGCTCACGGTCCATCCATCGCAGCTTGGGTCAACGGGGTACAGGTGAGTGACTGGTTTGATGATCGCAAGAGCGATGAGAATCCTCGGCGTGGTCTGCGACTCAAGGCTGGCACGTTCATGATTCAGGGGCATGATCCTGGCACAGATGCCCTTATTAAGCAGTTCAGTGTTGCCACCGTGGACAATGTGGATCCAAGTGAATGATCGATACATGGCCCATGATTGTCATGCATGTGATCGGATCGATTGCTTGCACGCAGGGGCATGATGATTCACAAGTCCGAGTACGAGATCACTTCAGTCGTCCGCTGCGGATGCATCTTTAATGACAAATCTGGCATGAAGACGTGCTACTTGTCTCGCAAGGCCGGCTGATTCCACGCTTTGTACGACCTGTTCAAAATCTTTGTATGCTGCCGGTGCTTCGTCTCTCGGGTAATGCCGGCAGTTGGTCAGTATGTCCGCTTCCTCGAAAGAGGCGTCGACTTGCTTTTGATCAATTTCCCTGATTGCTCGACGCCGACCCAGCCTTCGTCCAGCGCCATGGTTCACGCTGTAACAACTCTTATCCGCACCGGGCAATCCAACCATGACTGCAGAGCCAGCTTGTGGATTGCCAGGAAGTAGGATGGGGTGTCCCGTATTTGCAAATGGGGTGTTTTTAAGGGTGGCATGTCCTGCAGGCAGTGCACGTGTTGCACCTTTACGATGCACCCATGTCGGCACACCTTTTATAATTTCTCGTTGTGCAATGTTGTGACTGATAAAGTACACAAGCTCACCTTGAGTGCCGGGAATGACTTCCTGAAAAGCTTCCAGGACCAGTGCATTTATGAGCAGGTGATTGACAGTTGCGAAGTTTGCACCCATCGCCATGTCATTCAAATAGTTATCCGCTTCCGTGGTTCCGAGTGGTGCGTATACCAGTTGCTTGTCGCCCGCCGGGTATGGGATTTGCCAACGTTTAAATTGCTCTTCGAGAGCTCGGAATTGTCCTGTTGCAAGGCGATGTCCGATCCCTCGGGAACCGCAATGTGAAAGGAACGCAATTTTTCGGTGTTGTAATCCAAAGTCACTTGCAACCGACTTTGATGGCTCATCGTTCTGAATGTCGACGATTTCGCATTCGCCGAAGTGGTTTCCCCCACCATAAGAACCAAGTTGTTCAATTTTTCGATTGTAGTTCGGCAGGCCTCCTTCATGCTGAAGTTCCGCCAGTCGACGTGCAAGTGAGTCGATATGACCGTCGTGCCCAGTATGAGATGAGTCTTCACATCTTTCTGTCCAAATAGCGGGTATCCCCAACTCATCCGCGACTGCATGAGAGGCACCGCGTATCAGCACCTCGTTTCCGAGCGACTTGGTCACTCTTCGGCCGTTGGGAACGTGTCGCGAACTCTTGCCTGTTCCGGTCGGGATGCGGCGACCGATCGCTTGGATCAACTCTCGTCGTGTGCGTCTATCATCGACTGCATCCTCTGGCAAATTGGTTTGCAGTAGGCTCATGGAGCATTTGATGTCGAAGCCGACTGGGCCTGGGTAAATGTGTGTCGGCGAGGCGAGGACACAGCCAATAGGGGCACCGTAACCGCAGTGTGCGTCAGGGTTCAGAATGACTTCCGTCACACCAGGAGCTTGTCGACAGTTCACGGCTTGCTGAAGGCAAACAGAGTCAAATGAGTTGCGGATAGATTCGTTACCAAAGACTTTGATTGGGGTAACGTGATCGCCGGCAGGCAAGATAGCTGTTGCATCACCAGTGGGAATGAGTTGGTTCACTATTTTTCTCAAAGGAGGCGTTTCTAGGCAGAAGTATGTTGCCGATTGCATCTCAGGAGTGAGTTAGGCCTTCAGAGGTTCAGGGATGCCGACGGGAAATGCAAGGTTTTTTAAATGATCTTGGCTATAGGTGAGGCCGCGCAATCACCCAAGTAAGCAAGTTCTTCTTGGGACGCACGGGTGCTTGTCCGTTTCCCCAATGCCGAACAGTCCACCGAGGCACGACGAATAAAGTAATAAGATCTTTGCGTTTTTTTACGCTGGCCAACGTGCGGATGATAAAGTTCGCTAGATAGGTGGCTTTCGACATGTCTCCGGTCTGGTACCACTCAACGAGCACCGAAGAGGCAACTCCAAGGTAGAAAGGCAGCATGTTTCATCAAAGAAGCGAGTGTGATTGCTGCGGATGCTGGTGCCAAGGACAGGAAAGTTGGGGTGTCCATTCGAAAGCAGTCGGGTCTTGGGTAAAGTTCAGATGGTTCGTTATTTTGCGATGGGTAGAGTGATTGATGCTGCTCCGCTGGTTGTCGATTTATATTTACGACATGGTCGAATGCATGACGCGCAGCACCTGCAGCATATCTGTGATTACTAATATTGGATTGCGTCGAGGGAGTTCCGCATTACTTGTTGTTAGGTTTCTAAGGCTCAACAAAACAGTGTTTTGAAAACCGTATTTGTTACTCGGTTTTCAACTCGGTTGCAAAACTGCGCAGCGGTTTGGGTAGGGGGAAGTGAACAGATTCTTCACGGATTGTTTCCAATTCAACTGTTGCATTGAACTCGTTGACGAGGTGTTCAATTGTTTGCTGAACGACTGATTCTGGAGCACTCGCACCGGCAGTCATAAGCACTGTCTGGTTTGCATTCAACTGGCTAATATCGAGGTCCTGAGGGCCATCGATCAAAAATGCAGCGATACCTCGGTCGCTGGCGAGTTGTTTGAGGCGTTGGCTATTACTGCTGTTTTGGCTACCCAAGACAATCACCACATCAGCTCGATCGGCCAACAAGCGGACAGCTTCTTGGCGATTTTGCGTGGCATAGCAGATGTCTTCCTTGGGCGGGCTTTCGATTTTTGGAAAGCGTTCTTTGATTTTTTTGATGATTCGATTCGCATCATCAACGCTGAGCGTTGTCTGCGTCAGATAAGCAAGTTTCGTTTCATCCTCGATGTCCAAGGATTGAACCTCCTGCTCATCTTCAACCAAAATGATTGCCTCCGGGGCTTCACCCATGGTACCAATCACTTCGTCATGTCCTTCGTGGCCGATTAGCAGAATGGTGTAATTCAACTTGGCATATTTGATTGCCTCAAGGTGAACCTTGGTGACCAATGGACAAGTGGCATCCAAGGCATGCAGGTTCCTTTGTTTTGCCGCTGCCCGGATTTCGGGTGAAACACCATGCGCCGAAAACAGCAGCACGCTGTCGGTTGGTACTTCCTCGATTGTATCGACAAAGATGGCTCCCTTTTTGCGGAACTGATCAACCACATATTGGTTGTGTACGATTTCGTGGTACACATAGACCGGCGCTCCAAATTTCTTGAGCGTCAAATCCAGCGATTCGATTGCCATATTAACGCCAGCGCAAAACCCTCTTGGGGCTGCCAAAATGATCTTCATTCCTGTTCCAGTGCCGTCTTCCAATACAATGGTGCTGATTTGAACCGTTCCAGTGAACCGTTGAGTGCTGGATCTCCTGAGGTGGAATCCAAAGGAAATGGCCCGGCAACTGCACAGCATAACCGTGTGGTGGCATCATCGTCTAACCATGGTGAATCTGGCGACTGTCCCCTCACACTTCGCCAATCGAGGGCTTTCACGCGAAAACTCGCGACTTCCCATTACGAAAATTTTCTGGTTGCAAGTATTCTTCTGCCAAGGACACTTCGTCAACCTTTTTATGATGTTTATGCTTTTTGCCGAACGGCAGACGATTTGGCGGATGAGTCGCCAAATTCTGAGGAGGCATTGAGAGGACTTGAACGGTTTCAGCACCAACTTGACGCCACCTTCAAAGGAAGCCCGCAGGAGCCTCTTTTCATTGCGTTGGAGGCGACAATTCGGCATTATCAAATACCTAAGCAACCCTTTGATGATTTGCTCGCTGCCTTCCGGCAGGATCAGCATCGGAATCGGTACGAGAGCATCGAGGAGTTAATTGCGTATTGCCAGCGCTCTGCTAATCCTGTTGGGCGTATCGTCTTGCACCTTGGGGATTCCTATACGGCGGAAAATTGCGTTCTTTCTGACCACATTTGTACCGGATTGCAGTTAGTCAATTTTTGGCAAGATGTAGCGAGAGATTTTGCCATGGACCGGATTTATCTTCCTCAGACTCTGATGCGTGAGTTTGGAGTCGGTGAGGAGATGTTCAAGAAGAGCACGACAGCGGAACCTCTGCGTCGTCTTTTAGCCCATGAATGTGACCGTGCGGAAGAAATGTTTCGGACGGGGCTGCCGCTTGCGAAAAAAGTGAAGCCATGGCTCGCAAACGATGTAAAACTCTTTGCACATGGCGGTTTGCAGACCTTGCGGGCAATTCGAAAGATTGAATTTGATGTTTTAGGTTCCCGACCCACGGTCGGTAAATTGCAGCAGTTCGGCTTGGTTTTGCGTGCTCTTGCAGGCAGACTGTAAAAGCGGAGTTATCGACGGAATGTGCATCAGGAGTAACCCCGCAGTCATCGACGTGGCCTCCGGTTATCATAGTGAGATGGATGAAATCAGTTCCGTTGCTGCAAGTTATCGGCATGTTCGGCGTATCTCACGGCGAAGTGGCAGTAATTTTTATCGATCGTTTTGGTTGCTCCCCAAGCCAAAACGCGAAGCAATGTGCGCTCTTTATGCTTTTGCACGTACCACGGATGATCTAGGCGATTGTGAAGAGCCGATTGCTCTTCGCACTTTGTGGCTTGGGTGGTGGCGGCAAACGGTGGCTTTGAACCTGCTTAGGGACGTATCATCAGAGCAAGTCATTTTGCCGGAGGGCTTGATCCCAGAGGGGGCATCGGCAGGAACCGAGAATTGGCCCATTGATTTGCATCGACGTGCGAAGGAAATTTTGCCGGCGTTACGAGATTCGGCGAAGCGATACGACATTCCTTCACGATATCTTCTGGAGATTGTGGATGGCGTCCTGGCTGATCAGCAGAAAACCAGATTCGATACCTACGAACAAGTCGAGCATTATTGCTATCTGGTGGCATCCGCGGTCGGCTTGGCATGCATTCACATTTGGGAATATGAAGATCCCATCCCCACTTCTGCGGCCATCGACTGTGGCTTGGCCTTCCAGCTGACGAACATCCTCCGAGATGTTCTGGAGGATGCTCAACGGGGACGCATTTATTTACCGCGTCAGCATTATGAGCAACATGGGCTTAGCGAAGATGATTTGTTGAAACCACGCCCTGATGACCGTTTGCAGTGCCTTGTCTTGGATGAGGTCACACGGGCTCGGAGGCTTTTCGATTCCGGTTGGGGTATCTGGGACTCTTTACATCCAGATGGAAAGCCAATGTTTAGTATGATGTGGAGAACGTATCGGCAATTGTTGGAGCGGATTGCTGAATCCCCTCGTTCAGTTGCTCTGCATCGAATTCGTCTGACATCCGGGGAAAAGCTTGGTATTGTCTCACGTCACTTTTGCTCTCCACTGTTCCGTCGCTTACCGGTACCGCCGCGAGAACTAGGAATGTCGGAAACTGAATCGTGAATGCAGTCACGTGCAAAGTGAAAACCACGAACAGCAAGAAACGAGTGTTGATTGTTGGCGGTGGTCTGGCAGGGCTTGCTACCGCAGAGTGCCTGGCGCGGAACTACTCAGACCGCTTCGATATCTCCCTTTTGGAAGCCAAACGCAAAACAGGCGGACGTGCTGGGTCATTTCAGGAAAGCAAAACGGGCGTGACGGTTGATTATTGCCAGCATGTAGCAATGGGCTGCTGCACCAATTTCTTAGGGCTTCTTGAAAGACAGGGTTTGGGCGGCCAGTTGCATCGATACACTTGCCTGAAATTTTTCCATCCGGAATTCCCCGTCAGTACTTTTACGCCATCTCGTTGGCTACCTGCCCCTTTTCATTTGATGCCAGCGCTTTCAAACCTCCGTTATTTGAACCGATCCCAACGGCGACAGATCAAGCATGCACTATTCCGCCTTTTTCGGACGAGCTCGGATGAGTTGGGAGACTTGCTGGCGGAGCCTTGGCTGAAGGCTCACGGTCAGGATAGGGCGACGATCGGAGACTTTTGGAGCGTGATTGTCGTCAGCGCCCTCGGTGAGTCGATCGATCGGGTTTCACTTGCTGCCGTTCGCAAAGTGTTCGTCGATGGGTTTGCCGCAGCACATAACGCATCTGATGTACTTGTTCCCAAACTGCCTCTCGCTGATCTGATTGGGGGGCACCTAACCGCTGCGATTGAACAGCTTGGAGTGGAAGTCAAAACCGGCCAGGTGGTTCGGCAGATTTCTGCTGAGAAAAGTATCGCCCTGGCCGATGGAAGGTTGTTGGCGGCTGACCATGTGGTGAGCGCTGTGCCGTGGCATGCCGTCAATCATCTAGTTCCACCGGATACTGTCGAAAAGTTGGAAGCTTTGGCGGCTGCACCTGCCTCGCCGATCAGTGGTTTGCATTTATGGTTCGATCGGCAAATCACGGAGCTTCCCCACGCTGTGCTCGTAGGAACTGTCGCCCAATGGGTTTTTCGGCAGCCTTGGGAAGAAGATGACAGGTCGTCGGCTGGGTTCTACTACCAAGTGGTCATTAGTGCGTCGCAGTCTGCCCGTTGCTTACCGCGTCAAGAATTGATTGAGATTGTTCTGCGTGAGTTGCGGAATGCCTTCCCGCAGGCGAAAAACGCAAAATTGGTGCAGAGTAAAGTCGTGACAGACCCGCAGTCGGTTTTCTCCATCACACCGGAATTTGAGGCACTCAGGCCACCCTCCCGAACTGGTTTGCCGTGGCTTCATTTGGCCGGTGATTGGGTCGCGACAGGGTGGCCGGCGACCATGGAGAGCGCGGTCATCAGCGGGAGGATGGCTGCCGCAAGTGTCGTTCAAAGCGAATTTGGCGGTAATCTGGAGGTTGAGGCAGGTTTGCCGCGTCGTTGGCTTGCGCGATGCTTAATCAAACCATAAGGACAGTTTGCCGACTGGCTACTATAAAGGTGAGATTGCCAACCAAGCGAGAATGCACGTGGATGATTCATTACCCCCAGCGTTAGCGGAACGATTTCGCTGGCTCGTCAGCCCCGCAGACGCACAGCACCAGCCGGGTGAATTCGTCCTGTATTGGATGCACAGTGCGATGCGAGCGCATGAGAATCCTGCGTTGGACGCGGCAATCTGCCTCGCTCGGCAAAATGGGCTGCCTTTACTGGTTTATCATGCCCTCTCGGAGGACTACCCCTACTCATCCGACAGATTTCATGCATTCATTCTGCAGGGGCAACGTGACGTCCAACGAGAACTCGCCGACCGCGGCATCGAATCGCATTTTCATCTAGCCCGAGATGGAGATCGAGGGCCACACCTACGAGATTTGACCCGAAGGGCCGCTGTTCTGGTGACGGAAGATATGCCCGTCCAGCCACTCGCGGGGTGGATGGAGAGATTGGTTAGTCGTACTTCGACACCAATCGCAATGGTAGATGCGTCGTGTGTGGTACCCATGCGGCTGAGTACGAAGTCCTATCGACGAGCATTCGAGTACCGAAACGCGACGAAAAATTTCTACCAAGAACGGGTTGGCCAGCCCTACTGCGAGCAGGAAATTGACTGTGGGTTCTTTCAAGGGCCACTGCCATTTGAATCGCTCAGTTTGCAGGACGTCTGTCTTGCGTCCCTTATAGCAGACTGCCAGATAGATCACTCAATCGCTCCCGTTGCAGACACTCCCGGTGGCACGAGGGCCGGATACGCTCGTTGGGACAGATTCAGGGCCTCTGGGTTATCTCGGTACGAAGATAACCGGAACGATGCAAGCAACCGTGATGGCGTCAGTCGGATGAGTGCATACCTGCATTTCGGGATGGTAAGTCCATTTCGACTTGCACGTCAGGCCAACGCGGCAGGCGCACAGAAATACTTGGATGAGTTGCTGATTTGGCGCGAACTATCCTTTAATTTTTGTTTCCACAATCTCGATGTAATCGATTCGATCGACGCCTTGCCGACTTGGGCTATTGAGACACTCGATGAGCACGCTTCGGATGAAAGGCAGGATGTCTATTCGTGGGAAATTCTCTCGCGTGGCAAGACTCAGCAACATTTGTGGGATGCTTGCCAACGCAGTTTGATCAAACACGGGGAACTGCACAACAATGTAAGAATGACTTGGGGAAAGGCTTTCCTGCGTTGGGCTTCCTCGCCTGCCGCCGCTATGCAACTCACGATGGACTTGAATCATCGATACGCCTTGGATGGCAGAGATCCATGCAGTTACGGCGGTGTGCTGTGGTGCTTTGGACTTTTCGACCGACCCTTCGAACCGGCGGGAGATGTTTTTGGTAACGTACGTGAACGTCCCTGCGAGGTACACGAGTCACGTTTGGACCTCAAGAAGTTTGGAGATTCCGTTGACCGTCCCATCGCGGGGCGAATGCCGAAAATAGCAGTGGTCGGCGCGGGTGTAGGTGGATTGATGGCATCGAGGTGCCTCCAAGACCACGGTCTCGACGTGACGGTGTTTGACAAGTCACGGGGTGTCGGTGGTCGCTTGGCAACTCGCCGCGAGGATGGCTTGGCCTTCGACCATGGCGCACAGTACTTCACCGCCAAGGACAGTCGGTTCACACGTTATGTCCGGAGTTGGATGCAGCAAGGCCTCGTGGAACCCTGGATGGGACGCATTGTAAAACTTGATGCCATGGGTGGTTGCGAAGACCAATATGGGACACCCCGGTATGTCGCAGTGCCCGGCATGAATAATCTGGCAGAGCATCTTGCGGAGGATCTCAAAATCAGGACGAGTACCTGCGTTTCAAGGATTGATCCTGCAGACGGGAAGTGGCGGATTACCGATACCGCAGGAAGGAATGCAGGAATATTCGATTGGGTCATCCTCAATTGTCCACCGAAGCAAAGTCTGAACATTCTGGATGGGCAGTCAGTGCTTTCAGACCAGATCGCGGGCGTCAAAATGAATCCTTGCTGGGCGATGATGCTTACGACACCAGACTTGGGGGATGTCGATTTTGACGGTGCTTTTGTGGAGAATGGGCCACTCTCATGGATTGCTAATGACGGCAGCAAGCCGCGACGACAAGAGGCTGACGCTGTGACCAACTGGACGCTTCACGCCTCCGCGGAGTGGTCCGAGACGCACTTGGAGTGCTGCCCATCGCAAATCGAAAGTGAATTGCTACAGGCTTTAGAGAAGACTTTACAGAAAAAAGTGCGGCCGCTGCACTCCAAGGTTCATCGTTGGAGATACGCAGTTCCAAAGGTGGCATTGGACGAACAGTGTCTATGGGATTCAGTTTCCGGACTTGGAGCCTGTGGAGACTGGTGTTTCAGTCCTCGTATTGAGGGTGCTTTCTTAAGCGGGGTTGCGATGGCAGGGACCTTGCTGCGGCAGCTTACGATAGACCGACCCGCCCCCGTAAGCATCTCGCGGATTACAACTGCTTCTTTGCCCCAAGCAGCTACGTCGGCAAGACAGTAGCAAGGTAACGCACGCTGACAGGACGGCGAACCGCCGCGGTTCTGTGCATGATCGGTAGCTTGGTCTGTCTTGATTCCACCCTGCCGTTCCCGGAACTCGGAATTCAGACGGCGTCGATGCGGTTTTGCAATTCGGAGGTGAGATCGTTGAGGTGGATCCGACTCTGCTCCAAAGTGTCCCGGTCTCGGACCGTGACAGTTTGATTCTCAAGTGTCTCGGTATCGACCGTAATGCAGAAGGGCGTTCCAGCTTCATCCTGACGTCGATAACGCCGTCCCACTGCACCCTTCTCGTCGTAAAATACCGTCATGTGCTGTTTGAGATTCCCATAGATTTCGCGGGCAACTTCGGGCATCCCATCTTTTTTCACTAGTGGGAACACGGCAGCTTTGATCGGTGCGATTCGTGGGTGCAGTTGCATCACTGTGCGAGTCTGCATCTTGCCCTTTTCGTCGGGAGCTTCATCCTCGGTGAACGCTTCACAAAGAAACGCCAGGACGCCTCGGTCTGCACCGGCTGACGGTTCAATGACATGAGGTATAAATTTCTCACCCTGGATTTCATCACGATAGCTAAGGTCTTTACCACTCCCGCGGTATTTCGGTTTTCCATGCTCATTAAGTTCCACCGTCATCGGGCTGGTTGAGGGGTCCAGTTTGCCTTCCATGTGGCTGCGCAGATCGAAGTCACCTCGATGGGCAATTCCCTCAAGCTCGCCATATTCTCCCTCTGGCAGAAAAGGAAATGCGTATTCGATGTCGGCGGTGCCAACGCTGTAGTGGGCAAGCTCTTCTTGATGGTGCTCGCGCATGATCAGGGAATCACTGGACAACCCAAGAGAGACATACCAGTTCATTCGGCGATCACGCCAGTATCGATACCAATCCTGCGATTGGCTGGGGTGGCAGAAAAACTCTATTTCCATCTGTTCGAATTCACGCGAGCGGAACGTGAAGTTTCTCGGAGTGATTTCGTTGCGAAAGCTCTTGCCAATTTGTCCAATGCCAAAGGGAATACGTACCCTGCTGCTATCGAGAACATTTTTGAAATTGACAAAAATTCCCTGCGCGGTCTCGGGTCGTAGGAAAGTAGCGTCCTCTTCACCTCCAAGAGCACCCAGGGTCGTTTTGAACATCAGGTTGAACTCGCGTGGTTCGGTAAGCGTGTCCAGTTTTTTGGCATCAGGAGCCAATACTTCGGTGGTGGAATCGAGTTTGTCCAAGGTGATGGAATCATCCCCTACTGTGATCTTGTCAGCATCTTTGTTGCGAAGACGAAAGAACTTCATGCCTCGCCTTCGAACGTCATCGACTTCGTTTTCAATGTCAGCTAGCGTCGATACAAAGATCTTTTTGTCTTGATATTCAACCCATCGGCCGCGGACCTGATCGAAGCGATATCGTTTTTTTGACTCTTTGCAGTCGACCATGTGATCATGAAAAAGGTCGTAGTGGCCACTGCATTTCCAGACTTGTGGATGCATGAGGATCGTGCAGTCCAAACCAACCATTTCGAAGTTGGAGGGGGCAGCGTCAGGTTTAAGAAGCTCGTTGTGGCCAGCAATCATGTCCTGCCACCATGCTTCTTTGAGGTTGCGTTTCAGCTCAACTCCCAATGGCCCATAGTCCCAGCAACCCTGCACGCCACCATATATTTCGCTGGATTGAAACAGAAAGCCACGTCGCTTGCAGAGCGACACAATTTTTTCCATCGACTTCATAATGATTCAGTGGTTGAGCTTGGGT
>NZGD01000050.1 GCA_002690925.1 Rhodopirellula sp. | reverse complement strand
TAGAAGTGCCGATAAATTTGGAACACCAACAATGCCGATGTTCTGCTTCACCAAAGCAAAGGTGTGGCGTGCTAGGTCTTGAGCAGCAATCAAGTCTGAAACCCGATCATTGGTTAGAACAACATCAGCAGTTTCACGAGCCAGGTCACTGCCTGAGGCAAACGAAACAGAGACATCTGCGTAGGCCAGGGCCGCTGAATCATTAATGCCATCACCGACAAAAACGACTTTTTTGCCAGCAGCGGTGAACTTCTGCACCAACTCGGCCTTTTGATCTGGCAAAGCATCTGAATGAACTTCGTGAGGCTTTAATCCGATGTCGGCAGCAACCGAGTGGGCAACAGAGGAAATATCGCCAGTAAGCATGTGAGCTTCGATGCCGCGACGGTGCAACTCAGCGATCATGGCTGGAGTATCAGATCGCACTCGATCAAGTGCGTAGTGAATACCAACCAGCTGGCCATCAATCGCAAGATAAATCGGAGTTGCAACATCAAGTTCAGGATTGGAATCAACTGACCAAATCTCGACACCCCCATCCTGAAGAAGTTTTGAATTACCAAGAAGAACCGTCTGCCCATTTACAGTGGCGACGACTCCACGACCAACCCTGTAATCCCAACTCTCACAGTCAATGACATCAACGTCCTGTTCTGCAGCAAAATCACGAATCGCCTTGGCAATTGGATGGTTCAGGCCTTGTTCTAGGGATGTAGAAAGTTGAAGAAGGTGCCTAATATACTCAGGAGAAGCATTTTCAAGAGGAGAGCCTGTTTGATCAAATATCGCAAATTTCACGACGGAAGGGTGACCTTCTGTCAACGTGCCGGTTTTATCAAAAACGACAACATCAACATCAACCAGCTGCTCTAGAGCGCGTCCACTGCGAATCAGAAGGCCTTGACTTCCCGCTCTGGCGAGAGCAGCCATGATCGCAGTTGGGACGGAGACGCGAAGACCAGTACCTAGATCAAACATGAGCAGAGAAGCTGCCTGCGCAATGTTTCCAGCGCTGAGCATTAAGGAAACACCTGCAAGAACAAGTGTTGGAATAACAAAGCGATTGGCAATATTTGCCGCTAAATTGCCTACACGTGTATCAAAAACAGGAGCAGACTCAATCATCTTAGTAATTTGCCCAACGCGTGTATCGTCACCAACTGCAGAGGTTGTCACGACAATGTGACCCTCAAGTACAATGAAGCCAGCCAAGATTTCGTGTCCAGGGCCGGACATTCTGGGGACCGATTCACCTGTCAGTTTGACAACATCAAGGGAAGCTTCTCCAGACTCAATAACACCATCGATTGGGATTTTATCCCCTGGCATGAAGGAAACTCGATCACCCGAGCTAAGATCAAAGCTTGAAACGACCTTTTCGCCATCTTGAGTTAACAGACGAACATCAGATTGAAGGCTGGAAACGAGATCAGTGTTTGATGAATGAGCAATACGCTGTGTGGCATCTCTTACAGCCTCACCGCCCTCAATCATGGAGATCATCATGGCTGGTCCCAGCAGGAATCCCTCTAGGCTGTGAAGTAAAACAGCTAAGGCGTCGAGAAAATCAACATTGATTTTGCGTTCCTTCTTTATACCCTCCCAAGCTCTCTTGAAACTCAAATGAGCGGCACCGATGATAAAAACCCCAACTGCGAGTGGAGGAAGGGACAATGGACCAGCAGCTATGGCTAGACCGAGGGAGCAGACCGGGAGGATAATGCGCGTTGGAACAAATTTTTCCTCTTCGTCCTCAGAGGGAAGAACATTTGGGGAGTCTGTCGAATCAATCAGCGAAACTTCTGGGACAAAAGGTATCTCACGCGTTAGACGCGGTAAAACACTTATCCACTGAAGTGCGTCAACTGATTGCCCTGACTTGAAAACCACAACATAACAAGAAGCCCAACTGTTGAAGCGAACCTGTTCAACTGAAGCCAATGTTCTAATGTGCCTTGTAAAATTATCTGGATCTTCGAAACCAGTCTCCACACTGAAACGAAGTCTTCGCGACGAAGCATGAAAAATTCGATCTATAAATCTTGGCAAAACAAAATTTCCAGACTTTGTCATAGAGGCACCTCCATCAACAACCTCAAAACTTGAATCAGGCTGAAATGATGTGGCCATAATGTTTTCGAGATAGAGGATCCAGATTGATATAGACTTGGACTTACTCGACAGTTACTTTGGTGACTCTCTGAGATCTTGATGCATTGGCTGGTTGCTGTTCATTGTCGATTTCGATTGGCTCAACGCGCTCTGATTTAGCTTCTTCGACCAGGTCCACAAACGATTCAGCGACTTCAGCTGCATTCTTCGCTACACCCTTGGCAACTTTGCCAGCAACGTCTGCAGCGACGAGACCAACCTTTACACCGCTCTTTGCCATTGTGCGTCCGGCCTGCCCCATGGAGTCTCCAAGCTCTTGATTGCCCATTTTTCGAACAACCGGTGCCAGGGCCATCAGGGCAGCACCCGCCCCGAAAGCAGCGAGTGTTTCCAGCTCAAACATGGTGTATTGGAAAATGATGATCATTAAACCGCAATTTGGTCAATTCCCGAAGCAATCACCGATACAATTGCGCTTGAAGATGAAGACAGTGCCTTGATTCTTTTGGTAAGCGCAGACAGGTATGCAGCGCTACACCAATGGTTGCAAGAACTGCTCTCGTCCCAGGCGACAGATTCTGAAATCAAGCTCTTTGACCTCTCAGGCGAGCTGAATTTAGATCTCTCGGAGTTCACAGCGAGCAATAACTGTGTCGTTCAAGGCTTCGATCATGCCAATATTCTTGCGCGACTATGGAAACAGCTCAATCCTCACGCCAATGAGTGGTGGCAACTGCTAGACATTGCCCGTAAACAATCAACCGAGCTTCCGCCTTTACCTGGTATCGAAGATTTAACCAGATTGATCTTCTTTTCAGAAGCACTGGACAATTCTTCAGCGGACACACTATTGATCGCAATCCTCCCAACGCCTTTGCATGCGCTAAAAATCCTGGCGATGGCTCAACAGGGCCCAGCCTTGATCGACCAATTGCTTGAGCCCTTGCTCAACTGGTGGGACACAACACGCCAAACACTATCAGCAGTCGAAAAAATACTGCGCTTATACTTACCGTCGTCACAACAGTTGCGCCTTAACGGCACCTGGAAGGATCGCTTGCATCTCCTCCAAAGCACAATCTCGGATCGGAATAATCATCATTTTACATTAATTCTTGACGGCAAGAACTACAAGCCAGAGCAGCTAATGAATCGGCTTAGCATTGCAGGTATGCACCGTGCGATACCTCATGTTCTTGTTGTTGAAGAAGCCAGTACAGCAGCCAATGTCGAGATCGAAAATGAATGCCAAAACGGTCCTATAATAATCAACAAATCAATCGCAATTCCTGATTTAGATCAAAACGTCAAAGCCACAGAAGAAAACAAAAAAAAGGAGCTCATTGAGGAGTGGAATGCAGAAGGTCTTTACGTGAAAATATTTTTACCAGGAGTGTCGAAAGCAGGTTTGAATATTCAGCAAATCGATAAAATAATCCATCTAATCTTTAATGGGTATTGCAGAAGTATCGCATTACCCACCGAATTCGGAGCCAAACAATGTGAACGGGCACAAATGGCTGAAGGCTGGCTAAATTTATGGTTCAACCATGACTGACTTTATAGTAGGTGAAGGTCTCCAACCAAGCCACCATGCTACTAAGAAAAAAGGAGTACCTGGAAGGATCGGAAGAATCCAACCGAGAATTGCTATGACGATCATGGACTGAGCAGTCCAACCTTTAACTTTATCGGTTAGCAGATCTATCCTGGATGGTGGAAGCAATGGCCCTTGGCATTCAGCAAAATCCAAGAAATCTATTATCCAGTTCGTGAGTTGAATGTAGAGTGTTTGATCGGCATCTTCGATGAAGTGTATAACACAGCCAGCATTACCAGAGGCTGGGCGAAAACGACAAGCAGGAAACTGGTACAAGAAAGAAAACTCCATGAGATGCATTTCATGGAGTGAAAATTTTCTCTGCCAACAATATCTTACACGCCCAAAAATGCGATGTTTAACTGAAATCGACAAGCTTTATGCCTTAGGTGACGTGGTTTTATTTTTCGATGTAGCCATGTCAGCTTTGGCTTCAGCAAGGATGTCGCCGAAGCTCTCGCCAACTTCATTAAGGCCAGACTTAACGCCAGAAACGAGTCCTGACACCTTGCCGCCCATAAAGAGACCGACCTTGAGGCCTTGCTTTGTTAAACCACGCCCCGCGCCAGCAACAGTTTTGGTAATGGAGCTTTCTTTACCTGCAGCGGCTGATACAACAGGAGTAAGGGCGACGAGCCCAGCACCCAAACCAAAGGCCAGGAGATATTCGAGTTCAAACATGAAAGAAACGACCGGATAGTTAAATTTTAGAGATAATCGCGGTTTTGTGAAGCATTCAATGCGGGGCCACTCGCTAATGACTGAAAATGCACACACTTGTTCATCAAGCGAACGGGGGTCTCACAACGTCAATTCACTTGTATCACCAATGCAAAAACAATAGAGAAGCCTGTTGAGGCAAAGAGAAATGATGAAAGGCAGTGAATGCTAACAACACGCCTAACCGAAGAATCTTTGATGACGCAGTCATTGATTGAACAAGCAATCCCTATTGAATAAGATATGTACAAAGAGTCGCTAAACGTCGGCTCTGATCCATCAAATACGAACTCTTTCTGATCCTCAGGATTAACAAGAAGAGTTGGATTCATATCATAAATTTTTTTTGCAAAGTACAGAGCAAAACCGTTAATTCAACTGAAGCCAGGTCAAAAAAAAGCCAAGAACCTTATAAATATATGCACACTACTAGGCAGAGTAACGTTCCTGTTGTGCAATTCCGAGATACAGAAACTCAGACGACCTACGCTGAAGAAAACAAATGCTATTGTTCTTCCTGCAGCAGTGACCTCTTTTGCAATGAATTTCTGAAATATATTCCTTGTCTCAACAATATTAATGAGCCATGCTTACTTGATCAGGTCTAAAAAATCCAGCAAAAGAGAAGAAGCAATCGCTGTGGTAATTACTTCCTTGGTCACCAACACAGGCGAAAGCAAAAGACTTGCAACTGTGCCAACCAATAAAGCAAATAAGATATGTTAGCGATCTGTCACCATTCTTTTCAACATAATTCACACCTCTTGATTGGTTGAAACAGTATTTCGAGTTGGAAGCGATTGGGAGTGAATTTTCGGAATCGCAAAGGATTTAACGATCATCGAAAACAAAACAGTACTGAAAACGACATCTGGTGAGAAGCTAAAAATACATTGAGAGATTTGGCAATTTTCTACTGAAAGTTCCCTCCAAAAGCTCTGAAAAAGTAACCACCAGGGCCATTGAAATGGCTTCTTTTGGACTCCACAGGGACAAAGGTGCCGTTCTTCCGGCTCTGCAACAGAGAGCCTGAGAACGAGGTTCACTGTAATTGGCCTAATTATAATCATGCCAAGACAGATGTAGATCGCGACTGGCAGGTGAGCAATGAGTGAAGTAGTGAAGTGGCATCAAGTCCAAGACCAATCGCAAAGAAAAGGATTGCTTCAGAAGCGATGTTGAGTGTCTCCAATTCTTCTGCGAGAAATTCTATTTCTTCCTCAGTAGAGCTTAAGATAGGTCAGAGACGTGACAATACCCATCACTAGGGCGCAGAGATATCCACCTGGATGAGTGATTGAAAAAGAAATCAATTTACCGATTAGAGTGAATGTAACGGCGTGAAGTTCTTCTATCAGAAAAGATTCAAAGCCAAACCCCGAAACATGGGAAAAAAGCCCTGCAAAAACAAGAAAATTGATCTAATTGTGCCAGGCTTGACCCAAGCTTTTCAAACAAAATGCTGACCTATATCAGCAGAGGAAACGAAAGAAGGGCCGCATGAAAGGAGAAGTAGAGAATAGTAAGGCTTTTAAGCATTTCCCCAGCAGCCTCACTTTCTAACTCTCGCTCCGTCAAAGAGAACACTGGAAAACATCTATAGTCTGTGTGCGAGTTAATAATGACGCCGATTCCAGAGAGCGCCCTGCAGAAATTGTCGGCATTTGCTGACCAAATGCTCTCCTCTATATCAATCGTGGCAATGATTAATTCAATTAACTTAGCAGTCAATGATTGAACCAGATTACATCGATTCAGGCCAAGGATTAACCAATCCACATGAGATTGTGGCAGAACTCAAACGGGGATTTGATCGCTTTTTGAACAACAGGACTCACCACCCCCACGCGACACAAGCACGCCGGCACCAACTTGCAGGGGGGCAGCATCCTCAGGTTGCTTTGCTGGCTTGTTCTGATTCAAGAGTTCCAGTTGAAGTAATCTTCGATGCAGGATTCGGAGATCTTTTTGTGATCCGCAATGCTGGGAATACAAACACATTTGGATCAGCTGGTTCGATTGAATACGCCGTCCTTGATCTCAACGTTAGCGTCCTCCTTGTCATGAGTCATCAAGGTTGCGGGGCAGTAAAAGCCGCATTTCTCAAGGATCAGGTGTTCTCAGCTTCTTTAACAGAATTGATTAGCGACATTCAGAGCGGACTGACCAGTCATGGCATCAGCATTGACGATGATCAGGCCTATCCCGATGCTTGCATCCAACATGCCATCATCACAGCCAAATCGTTGATGGAAACAAGCGAACCAATTCGCACTGCTGTTGCAGAAAAAAAACTGCTGATTCAGCCAGCCTTTCTCCAGATTGACCCCCTATATATTTCCTGGTTGGACCCGTTTTACGGCGTCAGCTGAGCCGACAGCTGCACCGCGTCTGGCGCAATCCACATCGCATCGCCGTAAGAATAAAAACGATATTGTTCTTGAATTGCCTCGGCATACAACCGCAATAACTTTTCCCGTCCTATCAAGGCGCTCACCAACAGCAACAATGAGCTCTTTGGCAAGTGAAAGTTGGTAATCAGTCCTTGCACCACACGAAACTGATACCCCGGTTGAATCACCAGGTTGACTGGACCGCTGTAAGCCTGGAGCACCCCACTGTTGAGGTCTGCAGCACCCTCCAGGGCTCGAACACTGGTGGTGCCAACAGCTATCACGCGGCCTGTACACCTGTTCACGGCTTCGACCACCGACGGACGGACATCGATCCATTCGCTGTGAAGTTCCAGCTTGGTCAGATCCTCTGTTTCCACTGGCCGAAAAGTGCCCAAGCCCACATGCAGGGTGATCCGCTCCAACCGCACCCCTTTGCGCTCCAGCGCTACCAGTAGCTCATCGCTGAAATGCAAACCGGCTGTCGGCGCTGCGACAGCACCGGGCCGATCGGCATATCGAGTCTGGTACCGGGCTGCATCGTCTGGGTCATGCCTGTCGATGTAGGGGGGAAGTGGAACTTCGCCACACGTGCTGAGCAAGCCTTCAATTGTTTCAGCGTCCTTGCAATCAGCCGGGAACTGAACAATGCGGCCGCCACTGGCAGCATCCCCATCCAGAACCTTGAGCTGGATCTCCGTGCCTTCAATCGTGAGGTAATCACCAGGCCGCATGCGCTTGGCGGGGCGGGCCAGACACAGCCAGCGTCCCTCCCCCCGCGGATCAAGCACCAGCAATTCGGACAGACCGCCCCCCGAACGACGCACCTGCAATCGGGCCTTGAGCACCCGAGTGTCATTCACCACCAGCAGATCACCGGGCTGCAGCAGCTCAAGCAGATCCCACACCTGTCCATGACGCACACGCGAAGGCGGTTCGCCATGGCGGGGAACCATCAGCAGACGAGCGCTATGACGGGGCTCAACCGGCGCCTGGGCAATGCGCTCGGGCGGCAGCAGGTAGTCGTAGCTGCTGAGTTGATGGTCCCTGGGGTCAGGCAAGCGGGCGACCGGTCAGAGCGCCAGGCTTTCCGGACGGGTCTCGATCAGTTCAGCGAGATCTTTCAGAAATGCAGCGCCGTCGGCGCCGTAGATCACCCGGTGATCCGCCGTCAGGTTGACCTGCATCTGACGCTTGACGGCGATGGACCCGTCTTTGCCCGCCACCACCGTGGGGCGTGATGCGGCAACGGCGAGGATGGCCCCGGTGCCTGGGGGAAGGATCGCGTCGAAGCGATCAACCCCGAACATGCCGAGATTGGAGAGGGTGAAGGTTCCCGTGGAATATTCCTCGGGCTGCAACTGCTTACTGCGGGAGCGCTTGACCAGATCGCCCCACTGACGCGACATCTC
>NZGD01000049.1 GCA_002690925.1 Rhodopirellula sp. | reverse complement strand
AGATTTGGACTGCGAAGGCGGGGCCTTCGCTTGATATTCCAATCTATGACCCGGCGCGGGTGGCTGCCTTGAAAGTAAATCAGGCAAAAGCCAAAATTGCTTCTGTCGAGTATCGTGACGCTGTTCTTAAGATCCTTGCAGAAATTGATAGTGCTCGGATCAACCTCGTCAGTCGACGAGCGCAGCTTACTGCGGCCGAACGAGAAACTCAAGCCTTGGCTCGGAGTAGAATAAGCGCGAGAGAACAATTCGATGCCGGCCTGACTTCCCAGGTCGAATACCTCGACACCGAGCGTCGTTGGCTCGCCGCCAAGCGTAGCCAAGTTGCAATTCGACAAGCAATGCTCTCTGCCCGAATCAATCTCATCAAAGCCACGGGCGGGGCGAGACTTTAATCAGCAAAAAAAAACTTTTATCAGCCCCGCTGTCGGCTAATTTACGGAGACTTGTTCCTTCTAAACTTTCAAACAGGGTTAAGAAAATGAGTAAATCTAGAAGAAAACGTAAGGGATCAGGAAATCGCCCGGCCAAGAAACGCTCTAAGAAGGAACAAGCGGTGTCTTGGACATGGAAGGATCGATTGGTTGTGTCAGGTGTTGTTTTGGGGTTGATGATTCTTCCTGCGGTTGGAGTGAAATTGTTTTCTATTTCCCAGGCTTATCAGCGGGCTGTCGAGAAGCGGGTTCATCGGTGGGAGGTCAAATACGACCTCGACCAATCACAAGTCGAGCAGCTGATTGCCGTAGAAACTGAGTTTCACCATTATCAGAAGCCGTTTTCATTCCAGAAGGAACCAACCAAAACGGACGATGAAGCGCATCGAAGTGAACTCGCAGAAATCCTAAAACAACAAATAGAGATTCCAGATCATTGATCAGACCATTCTGGAAGGATCGGCGAAAATGGTGGGTGGTAAAGGGGGCAATGTCACGGGGGAGGCGATTCCTAAAATCAACGCCGAAGGAGGGGGGTGAAAATCGTGATTAAATTTTCGGAATAAAATTTGCGTTCTACCGTCTAACCTCATAACTATTCACTCGTGCAGCAATTCCGCGCCATATTCATGCTTATTGTTTTCCTGACCTCCTTCGGGCGGTGTTGGGCGGAGCAGTATGGATTGTTAAACGGATCTAGCTGGGCGTGTTGTCCCACCGAGGCTATCGTGACTTTTTCACCGATACGTCAGAACGTAGAGGAATCGCATGATCATAGCCACGAGCATCATGAACATGGTTCCCATGATTGTGGATCACAGGAGGTTCCCCAAGAACGCCAGGATAGGCCTGTGCCTCTGCCTCTTCCCAGTGATGAGACTCCCTGTGGAGTTTGTTGTTTGATCGACTCGGGCTTTGCGCAGGTCTCTTCTTCAGTAGAGATTCCTGCTCCTATTTTTGATGTGGCTGAGCTGCTATGGTTTTTGGAGCGGATTGAATATCAGCTCAAAATTACCGCTAAGGCGGTGGTTGAACCACCACCTCGTAGCGCAATAGATCAGAATTACTCGATATCTACGAGTGAGCTAGTGACCAGCACGACTGTTTCCGTGCGTGGTCCAAATGTGAAGTAATCTCAGCCTGCTCTAGCGGCTGCAGATACCCAAACGCCTGCGTCCCATAGGGATTCTGAGGCGAACGCCAATCTAGATTCATTGAATCTATTCTCGCCGATGACTTTGGCCTCAAGAGCAGTCATTGGTGGACCAAAAACTTCACATTTTCACGTCTATGAAACAAAACCCTACTTTTAAAATTTTCGGAGCACAGCTCCCATTGGCAATAGCCATAGCCGCTGGTTTGGCTGCGCCCAATGTCGCGCAGGCTGAGTCTGCGCTTTATATCAGTTACCGAACGATCCCGTTCAGGATTGAGAAAGATAATCTAGAACTCCGCGCCGCACGTGTACGGATAGCGGAAGCCCAGGGAAGGCACAATCAGTCTGGTCGGCTGACGAATCCTGTTGTTGGTGCGGAGGTATCTGCGGGTAGAGGGTTTCGAGAGAGGGGTATGACAGTGAGTTTGACACAGGCATTCCCTCTGACCAAGCGGCTCAGCCTCGAAAAAAACGTCACGCAGAAAGATATCGAACTTGCGCTGGTCGAGGTCGCGGACGTGAAGCGAAGATTGGTTGGAGATGCACGACAGGCGCTCATTCGGTTTCTTGCTATTAGTGAACAACGATCACTACGAATGGAGCAAATTAGCCTCGCTGAGGAGTTGGAGAAATCCCTGAATGATGCTGCAAAGAAGGGTGAAGTGTCAGCGTTGGATGCGGGCTTGGTGAGTCTGGAGGTGATGCAGTTAAAGACTGAAGTCCGCCAACTTGAAGCACAGATCAAAGCTATTAACGGGGAAATCAAACCTCTTCTTGGTCTTCCGGTGGAAAAACTAGTTACGGTCGGGGATCGTTTTCAGAATTTGGGGGGGATCAATATTAAGAGGCGCAATGTCTTGGCTCGTGCGGATATCAAAGCAGCACAAATGCGAATTGGAGAAGCCAAGGCCCGGGAAGAGTTGGAACGGGCGAAAAAATTCAGCGACATTGAGGTGAGTATTTTTGCCGGACTTGATCGGGAAGAAGATGCTCCAAATGGTTTCGAAAATGAAGGGATCATCGGTATTGAATTCTCCCTGCCATTGCCGTTTTGGGATGACAATGGAGGCAACATTCAAGAAGCTGAAGCTAGAGTATGGAGACGTCGGCTGGAGTTGGACGCCCTTACTAAAAAAGCTCAACACGAGGTGAAAGCCGCCAATGACGAACTCAAGGAGTGGCTCGCTTTGGTCAAGCAAGTCGATAGCAAACTTCTTCCCGCTGCCGAGAAACAATATCAGCTTGCGAATAAGTCATATCGCGAAGGGTTGAGCGATATTCAGACCGTGCTTCGATCACGGGAGAAGCTCTTACAACTTCGTCAGAGTCGAATTAATGCGCTTAGCGAATTTTACCAAGCGCGCGCCCGCTATGAATCAGCTCTCGGGTACTAAATCTCACCTTCAATCATTTTACCAAACGATGAAATTTTTCTCATATCTTACAATAGGTTCGCTTTTCGGCCTTGGATTTCTAAGCGCCGAAACCGAGGAAGCACGCTCTACAAATACCATTATTCTCACCGAACAAGGAGCGAAGAATCTGCGCATAGAGATAGCGGAAGCTACTGAGCGCACTTTTGAAGAAACCGTGTTCGCAATCGGTCGCGTCGAGATCATTCCGCGCAACCGATCAGCGCTGAGTTCGCGAATTCCGGGAAGAGTGGTCACCCTTAATGCCTTTATCGGAGAAGAGGTGCAAAAGGACGAAACTCTCGTCCGTGTGGAAAGCCGCCAGCCGGGCGACCCACCTCCGGTCATTTCTCTTAAGTCACCACGGACCGGACTCGTGCTCTCAAGTCACATCAGCGACGGCGATGCGATCGAACCAGATACGGAATTGCTGGATATCGTCGATCTCTCCGAAGTTTGGGCGATTGCCAAAGTCCCCGAAGCTGAGGCGTCCAAGCTGCAAGCTGACACGAAAGCTCACGTCACGATTCCGGCTCTTGGAAACGAAAGGTTGGAAGGTAAGTTCTTGCGCTTCGGCGTGCAGGCGGATCGGTCAACCAGTTCGGTTGACGCCATTTTCGTGATTCCCAACGCAGAGAACAAGATTCGGCCTGGGATGCGCGCCGAATTCTCGATTGTGACTGATACTCGCGAAAACGTTCTTAGTATTCCCAGGACGGCTGTCCAAGGTGACCCGCTCAATCGAGTCGTTTTCGCTCGAGATTTTGAGTTGGACTACGCCTACATCAAATCACCCGTCGTTCTGGGGGCCCGTAATGATCGCTACGTTGAAGTCCAGTCCGGGCTTTTCCCGGGTGACCAAGTTGTCACTCAGGGGTCATATGGTCTGAGCTTCGCGGGAGGCGGCGGTGGTCCGTCGTTGAAGGAAGCACTCGATGCTGCCCATGGCCATGAGCACAACGAAGACGGGTCAATTATGACCGACGAGCAGAAGGCGGCACGAGACGGCAAAGTAGGAGGTGGAGGTCAAGATCATGAAGCACACGGTGATGGTGCTTTAAATCGACCGCTTCTCATTTGGGCCAGCATTGCGACGGTGCTTTTCCTGATTTCGTTTCAAGCAAATCTGCGCCGGAAAAAGCAAGTTCTCACCTCAAATTCCTAAGAGACCATGTTAAATTCTCTCATTCGCTTTTCCTTAGCTCAAAGGGCTTTGGTTCTAGCTTTGGCGCTTGTTCTCATGCTCTTGGGAGCTAAGAAAACGATAGAGCTTCCGGTTGAAGTATTGCCGGATTTGACCAAGCCGACCGTAACGATATTGATCGAAGCTCCCGGTTATGCGCCGGAAGAAGTCGAAACATTGATTACTGTTCCCATGGAATCCGCTCTGATGGGGGTCACCGGCGTGAATCGCTTGAGAAGTGTCAACGACATTTCGCTTTCTCTGATCATTGTCGAATTCGACTGGGGCACCGACATCTATCGAGCACGCCAATTTGTGCAGGAACGTCTTACCGGGGCCGCGGAAATTCTACCCGAAGGGATCACACCCTATATGACCCCCGTTAGCTCCTTGATGGGAGACATCATGTTGATTGGTTTACGTGATCCGACTGGAAAAACTGATGTGCGCGATCTTCGAGTCACTGCTGATTGGGTTGTGGCACGGCGACTACAGTCGATCCCCGGGATCGCTGAAGTTCTCTCGATGGGAGGAGGTGTGAAACAAGTTCAGGTTCAACCTGACCCCAACCGCATGCTCTCGCTGAATGTGAGTTTTGAAGAGATTCATGCTGCTGCAGAGCGGTCGGTTAAGAATACGACAGGAGGGTTCCTCACTGAGCGAGATCAGGAAATTATGGTGCGGAACTTAGCCATGACTACCGAACTCGATGAGATCGCAAAAACAGTGGTCAGATACGAAGATGATCGGGCCATTCGCCTGAAAGATGTCGCCGAAGTTGTCTGGGACATCCAACCCATGCGTGGGGATGCTGGGATGGGCACTTCTAGTGATTCAGTGGAAGAAGGGGAGTTGCTGGGAGACAAAGGTGTCATTCTGAGCGTTCGAAAGTCCCCGGGCTTTGATACGATTTCACTTACCGAAGAAGTTGAGGCTGCCGTGGCAGATCTTCAAAGCTCTCTTCCGGAAGGGGCCGAGCTTCTTACGGTCTACCGTCAGCGAGACTTCATTGATCTTTCGATTGGAAACTTAGAGGAAGCTCTTCGCGATGGCGCTATCATGGTTTCCATCATTCTCTTTCTCTTTCTCTTCAATTTCCGGGTGACGATCATCACTTTGACCGCAATCCCTCTCTCGCTGGGGATTACCGTTCTCGTCTTTGATATTATGAATATGAGCGTCAATTCGATGACCCTTGGTGGCCTAGCGGTCGCGATCGGGATGGTGGTCGATGATGCCATCGTCGATGTCGAAAATGTTTTCCGTCGTTTGCGCGAAAATGCCGCTGCTGGAAATCCCAATTCGAGACTGGAAGTCATCGCCCTGGCTTCCGCCGAAGTGCGTTCGTCCATCCTATACGCGACAGTTTTGATCATCCTTGTCTTCCTCCCACTCCTTGCCTTGAGCGGAGTGGAAGGGCGACTTTTTACCCCAATCGCGATTGCTACCATGATCAGTATGGCAGCTTCCTTCGTGGTCTCGCTCACCGTGATTCCCGTACTGAGTTCCTACCTCCTCAACCCGAAAGCAGAAGCCCAGCATGGCGATGGAATCGTAGTGAAACTCCTGAAAGGAATCTTTAGTGCAACCTGGCTTCGCTTTGCCCTGGCTCAGCCCTTGCTTTTGATTGCTCTTACGACCGGGCTGTTGGTTTATTCGCTCCTGGCATATACCAAAATGGGAGGAAACTTCCTGCCCGCCTTCCGGGAGCCCACGGCTCTTGTGGCAACCAGTCTTTCTCCAGGGACGTCGCTGAAAACGAGCACTGAGATTTCGGAAACTGCTCAGGATCAATTACTGCAAATCAAGGGGGTGAAAACAGTGGGCTTTCGGGCTGGGAGAGCAGAACGTGGTGATCATGTCGTCCCCGTTTCAACCATCGAATTTGATCTCGAATTTGACGAATACGGAGAGGAGCACCGGGACGAGGTCATGGGAAACGTTCGCAGCACCATGCAGTCCATTCCGGGGACATTTAGCGCGATGAGCACTCCGCTCGCTGATCGAATTGGCCATATGCTCAGTGGAGTCTCCGCCAAGGTCGCGGTGAAAATCTTTGGCCCAGATCTTGATGAGCTTCGCCGCCTCGGCAATGAAGTCGCTACCATCGCCCGCGATATTCCCGGGCTCGAAGAAGCCCGGCTCGAACAACAGGCCTCGGTTCCACAGTTGCGCATCGAGATTGATCGTGACCGGGCCGCTGCCTATGGAGTCACTCCTGGAGAACTTAACGAAGAACTGGCCGAACTCATCGGAGGGGGCTACGTTGCGGAGATATACGAAAACCAGAGGGTTTACGATCTCGTCGTGCGTCTCCCTTTCGAGTGGCGGGAAGATGTTGATAGGTTACGAAATCTCTACATCGACACCAAGAACGGAGATCGAATCCCTCTGAAATACGTTGCCGAAATTCGCAATGCTACCGGCCCGAACAACATTTTGAGAGAGAACACTCAAAGGCGTTTTGTCGTTTCTATTAATCCCACTACACCTGATCTCAATTCCGTGGTGGAGAAACTCCAGCAGCGGGTTGCTGAAGAAGTGGAGCTTCCCGAAGGATACTCGGTTTCTTTCGAAGGGGAGTATCAAGCACAGCAGGAAGCAAGACGGACGATCATCGTCATGTCGACCATCATCCTACTCGTGATCTCGTTTCTGCTCTTCAGCTTTTTTAAGAGCTTCAGCTTCGTCGCGCTCGTGCTGACTAATATTCCGATTTCCCTTATCGGAGGAATTTTGCTCACGCGAGTGACGCTAGATAACATAAGCATTGCGACTCTCGTCGGCTTCATCGCCATCTCAGGAATCGCTGCTCGAAACTCCATCATGATGATCTCGCACTATCTGCACCTCATGGCCCATGAGGGAGAGAAGTTCGATCTAAAGATGGTCATTCGGGGAACTGAAGAACGACTTGTTCCAGTCTTAATGACTGCCATTTCAGCTGGAGTTGCATTGATCCCACTCGTTCTCGCTGCTGATGAACCCGGGAAGGAAATTTTGAATCCAGTCGCCATCGTCATCGTCGGAGGATTGATCAGTTCGACCGTTCTCGGCCTAGCCGTGACCCCGGCCATTTTTTACCAATTTTGTCGTAAGGCTGCAGCTAAGTCGCTCGAACGGGGCGCTGCCGCTGCCGCCTAAGTGGCATTGAAAAATCCTGTAGCAACAAAATGAATGCTACAGCCAACAGAAACCAAAACCAAAGAAAACAATGAAAGCAAAACTAGTAGTAAGTATCATCGGACTCGCCCTTGCACCCTTCGCACCCTTCGCCATCGCTGATGAGAAGGACGATAAAAAAGAGAAGCACGATGACCATGACCACGAAGGTCATGATCATGGAGCCCATGGCAAACAGGGACCAAATCACGGAAAGCTGATTACAGAGGTCGAGCCACATCTTGAGTTCCTCGTGACAAAGGATGGCAAGGTCCAGTTGACCTTTGTCGATGATCACAACAAGGTCGTTGCCATTCCAGAAGCAGGCTTCTCGATGGTCTGCGGTAATCGCGCGAAGCCAACCAAGATGAGCTTCAAAAAAGTGGGTAAGGGATACATTTCGAAAGAAAAACTTCCTGCGGGGAAAAATATCCCCACCGTTTTGAGCGTTAAGCCCGGCAAGGATGCCAAAACCAAGACGGTTCGTTTCAACGTCAATCTCAATGATTGTCCATCCTGCGACTATCTTGAGTACGCTTGCACATGCGAGCACTAAGACGATCACGAAGACCACAAGGGTCATGATCATAAAAAATAATTGAACCGCTGAGAACCAAACGGGTGGCGGATTTTTCCGCCACCCCTTTTCCTCATGTCGCATAATCATCACCACAGCAGTAGCGACAATCTTAAGGTTGCCTTCTTTCTCAATCTGGTCTTTACGATCATCGAAATATTTGGAGGCATTTTTACGAACAGTATTGCGATACTTACAGATGCCTTGCACGACGCAGGGGATACTGCCTCGCTTGGGCTTGCTTGGTATTTCGAAAAACTTTCGGGACGTGGCCCCAATCACAAACATACCTACGGCTTTGTCCGTTTTCGCCTCCTCGGTGGGCTCATCACCGGAATAGTCCTGATCGCCGGGCTAAGCTTCATCTTTTGGAATGCGATAGGCCGCCTAATGGCCCCGGAGCCAGTCAATGCACCTGGCATGATGGCTCTCGCTGTCCTCGGCATTCTCGTCAATGGTGCCGCTGTCCTTCGTGTAAAGAAAGGCTCATCCCTAACCGAAAAAGTCGTCAGCTGGCATCTTATCGAAGACACTCTCGGTTGGGCCGCCGTTCTCATCGGAGCGGGAATCATGTTTGTTTGGGATCTGCCCATCATAGATCCCATTCTTTCCATTGGGATTTCTCTTTTTGTCCTTTGGAATGTTGGGAGAAACCTAAAAAAAGTCACCCTGGTTTTCCTTCAGACCACTCCCGATACTTTTGATTTTGCCAGTCTCGAAGAAGCAATTCGAAGTCTTCCCGGAGTTACCTCAACTCATCACTCACATAGCTGGTCGCTTGATGGTGAGTCACACGTTTTTACCACACACCTCATCATGCAGCGGGAATCCAGCCGCGACGATATTGTTCAAGTTAAGAGTATTGTCTCGAACTTGTTAAGTGAGCACGGCTTCACGCACGTTACGATTGAGGTTGAGTTGGAAGGGGAGTCCTGCCTCCTGGTAGATGAATTCTTTCAGGATTTAAAGAACCAGGCGACCAAGACCACTAATCATGAACCAAACTAGAAAATGTAAAAATGACTAAAATTGAACACCAAAAATCAAGATCGGACAAAAAGAGCCTCACCTGGATTGTCACAAAGGCCTCCCTTATATCCGTTGCTTTGGGGATGACCGGATACTCAGTTTTCGAGTTTATTGCCAGTGGTGAAATCGATGGAGGGGAGTTTGCTACCCATCACTTGCTCCCGGTATTCATTATTGGGCTGGTCGTTTGGCTCGCACTTCATTGGCTTCTGCAAGCGAAGTTGGTTTCTCCAATTCAGGAGATCAACGAGCATCTTTATCACCTTGGATTAGGGAGGCTCGCTCCCCTCCAACTTGTGAGCGATGTCCGTGAGGTCGAATCCATTGTTGAGGGGGTGAACTCACTGACCTCGCAGTTAAAGAAGGCCCCAGAAAGTGACGCGAGTAGCAAGGCTGTCGATGATCTTGTCGATCTTCGGGGAAAGCTTAAGGAAGTTATCGATAGCGAGGTGATCAAAGCGGACAGCCTTGTGCCAATAATGCAGGATCTCACCAAATTGGAGGGGCATTTACTCTCAGCTCTGGAAAGCCAGAGGCAGAATTAGGCGAACGTCAGTTCTTCAATTCGCGAACTGATTCAAATTGTCCAGCGGGCCTATTCCAAAACTTTCAAAATCAGTTTGGTTTCAGAGCTGTCCTGAATTCATGTTATCGGTCATTTGCTTTTATAGTATCGGCTGTTCGGAGCTCCATTTGGTATTAAGTTTCCCGAGTCGTCTAAGAATCCTTTTTTGTTATCTGCTGTTTGAATGAAAATGCCCCCAGCCAGGGTTTCTGATCGTAGCAAGCCAGGCTTCCAAATGTAGTTTCCTTTCCTGTCGATCACCGCACCCTTTTCAGCGACGTAAACCGCACAGGCATTACCAATGAACCCCCGAGTGTATTTTGAGTCGAATTTTGGTTCAATAATCCATTTTCCTTTTTTGTCGATAAAACCATATTTACCTCCTCTCTTTACCCCAGCTAATCCTTCGTGAAACGTGAAGCCTGATTCGTAGATTGCTGGCAATACCACTTTGCCACTCTTGTCACAGGCGCCCCATTTTTCCTCTAGTTTAAATGCGACGAGCCCCTCTGAAAACCGAGGTTCACGATTCTTGTAGAGCTTGAAATCAGTCAACACGACCTTCCCGCTGTGGAACCGGACCTTTGTATCAGGATCGGGAAAGCACTGCCCGGTAGACTTGGTGTATTTCATTAACACCTCCACTTTTGTCTTGGCATTGGCGACCACAGCGGGGATCTGTTTGTCACTTTCATCTGCTAAACATGAGAATATTTGGGTTAGGAAGCAGGTGCTGAGGACGACGTGAAGTTTCATGTCCTGTCTAATAACTTATTAATTTCAGGGAGGAGAGAATTTTCTCTTCTTCCTTCGATGCTCGGTATTGGGGGGGGAGAATATGGGAGCTCATCGAAGAATTTCTTCTCTAAATGTGAAAAGTTCCCTGAAGCTTTTTAAGGCGCAATTCTCAATAGTGCCTACCGCTTGCCTCAGTGCTTGGAATTTGAAAGGCCCTGGAACCATAGTTAGATTTATGGTTATTTCAGAAGTAGGGCTAGTATCCTTCAGAGGGTTATGCCCTTTTCTACTGACTTTCCCATGCGGCTTTTCGTGTCATTTGAAATTTTTTATGGAATAAAATTTTGCTCCCACTATCTTACCTTCAGTTCAATGATTCGTCGTCTGTCAGCGTTGTTTTTCCTTCTTGGGATGATGGCTTTGGTGCTTTTTCAGCAACCTGCGCTGGCGTATTGCACTCACACTGATCAGTTTTTTGTCAGCAACTGCGGTTGTGAGGAACAGGTTCAGAGTCAATGTTCCCACTGTCAGGAAGAGAAACCTTCGGATCCGTGTGACGATTGTTCAGAGAAGATTCAACTGGACGTGGACGATTTGGTCTGGTTCGACCTAAGCATCCAAGCTCCCGTTTTCGTTTCTTCTCCTGTGGTTGACAGCGAAGTTGAAGTAATCAATTTCCCTACAGCGATTGAGTTTTCACCGTCTCCGATCCGTCCACCTCCTCCATCGGGTGGAGTTTCGCTGTATCTTCTGCATTCAGTCTTTCGACTTTGATCGATAGACATGCTCGGCAGGCACTCTCGTGTTGCCTCCCTTGAGCCCTTTCCGGACGCCCATTGCTTTGGCGTCTCTATTTTGTCGGCATAACACCACGCCCGTTCCCCAAATTTGTTCACGGGGTCTAGGCAATGCCAATTCTAACCTTCGCCCTGCTTCGTCGAACGCAGGCGCTGTGAAACTAAAAATCAAAAAACCAATGAAACTAAAATTAATTCCAATCTTCGTCGCCTTTTCTTTGACCGCATTCGTCTCTTGTAAAAACGAGCAATCGGGCGAGGCAAATCCTCCCGCTGACAGCCCCCCGGCTGAGTCAGGCTATCCACTTGAAACCTGTGTCGTGTCCGGGGGAAAACTGGGTTCCATGGGCGAACCTTTCGTGGTCACGCACGAAGGAACCGAGGTCCGCTTTTGCTGCGATTCCTGCCTTCCCAAGTTCAAGAAAGACCCCGCCAAGTATTTGGCAAAGCTAAAAAAGTAGTCAGTCAACTCAATCTAGGGAGAGGAAGGCGAGTCTTCCTCTCTCACTTTAACCATGAAAATTTTCATTCTCAGTTTGGGGGCAATGGTCCTCATTTCATCCTGTTCTAACACCTCAAGCGCCGGAGGCGATATACCGCTGGTCAAGGTGGATGAAGCTGCCTTTTCCAAGTCACAAGCTGAGAATTATCACATTCCTTCTCAGGCAGGTCCGGAAACTCTTGCAGAGCTTGCGTCGCGACATAATCCCCGGCTCAAGGCGATGAGGCATCGTGTGGAGCGGCTGGAGGCCAAGATTCCCCAGGTGGAGGCGCTTCCCGATCCAATGGCTAGTATTGCCCTCGGAAATCTTCCTGAAACTGCAGCAGGGCGGGTAGATATGGTTGTTGGCGTCAGTCAGAAAATTCCTTTCCCCGGTAAGCGTCGCGAAGAAGGTCTTGCGGCCCACCGCGAAGCACTTGCGATTCGTGCTGATGCGGCGGCATATGAACTTAAGCTCGGTGAGCAAGTTCGCAGCGCCTGGTGGGATTACTATCTCGCCGGGATTACGATTCGTATCAGTCAAGAGAGTCAGAGTCTCCTCCGTGTGGTTGAAGAAACAGTGGAAGCTCAGGTCGCTGCGAATCAGGGAGGGCAAGCCGATCAACTGCGTGTTGCAAATGAAATTACCAAGATCGATCGGGATCTCGCAGAAGCCCGTCGAGTCGAAAACGTGGCCAAGGCCCGACTCAATTCCCTCCTTAATCGTCCGGCAGGGGCTCTGCTTCCTGCGGCTACAAATCGCGAGGTAGATCCTCCTAAAAATCTGAAATCTCTTCTAGCTCAAGCCGAATCTCGACATCCCGAGGTGATTTCAGCCGCCAATAAGATCGAGGCCTTTCGGCACAGGCTTAATCGGGCCATGCTTGAAAAGTATCCAGACTTCACTTTTGGGCTTCAAGGAGCGGCCGTAGCCTCAAACGGTCTCGCTCCATCCGCCAATGGAGACGATCAAATCTTCGGAACGATGGGATTTAATATTCCGCTCTGGCAGGAGCCGCGCCAGGCGATGATCACCGAAGCCAAAGCTGGAATTTCGGAAACCCATGCTCTTCTCGGATCGACGCGTTCCGATCTCCGTTTCCGGGTTGAGGATGCCTACTTTCGCGCCAAAACAGCCCGCGAGGTTTCTGACCTCTTCAGGACTCGTCTCATCCCCGATGCCAAACAAGCGTATGAAGTCACCTTGACCTCCTACGCAGCCGGTAAGGATACCTTCACAAACGTCATCGACACCTGGAGGCAATGGCTGACCTATCAACTGCAGTTTGCGCAGAATCGCGCTCAACTTGGAAAGGCCGTCGCCACTCTCAATGCCGCCGCTGGAATCAAATAAACCCATCTTACGCCATGAATACTAAACTGAAAAAGGCTCTCAAAACGATTATTCATCAACCACGCAGGTTTCTCACGATCCTTCTCCCGCTTACTCTCTTTGTGGCCGGTTGGTGGTTTGGTCTTCCTGCCAAAACAAGCAGCCCTGAAATTTCTTCTGAAGCTGGCGATGAGATTTGGACATGTTCGATGCATCCTCAGGTTCGTCAGCCGAATCCAGGACTTTGTCCGATTTGTGAGATGGATCTCATTCCCTTGCAAGACTCAGGGGAGGGGGGGATTCGTGAAGTGTCCATTAGTTCTGAAGCAGCCGCCTTGCTTGATCTTAAGGTCTCTCCGGTCGTCCGCTCCGCTGCGATTGCCGAGATCTCGCTCTTTGGGAAAATTGCCTACGATGAACGAAGTATTTCCACGATTACATCCCGGATCGGTGGACGCATTGATCGGCTTTTTGTCGATTTCACCGGTGCTTTGGTTCGTAAGGAAGATCATCTTGCGGAACTCTATTCACCTGAAATCTATGTTGCCCAAAAAGAGGTGATCGAGGCCACAAAGGCGATCGCAAGTCAGAGCGCCAGTACCTCAGACCCGGTAAGGCAAACCCGCCTTCGCCTCCTGAATGCAGCGCGAGAGAAACTCAGACTCCTCGAGCTTTCTGAAGATCAGATTAACGAGATTGCCTCGCAGAAAAATCCCCGTGACCGAATCACGATTCGCTCTCCTCAAGATGGAATCGTGGTGGGAAAATCTGTCGATCTAGGTTCCTATGTGAAGACCGGAGATCCTCTTTTCAAAGTTGCGGATCTTTCGTCGGTTTGGCTGATTCTTGAGGCCTATGAAAGTGACCTCCCGTGGCTCCGCTACGCCCAGGATGTTGCTTTCAGTATCGAAGCGCTTCCTGGTGAAGAGTTTCACGGACGTATTTCGTTCATCGATCCCGATATCAATCCCGTCACTCGAATTGCCAAGATTCGCGTCAATGTCAAAAACCCGGGGCTGAAGCTGAAACCCGGAATGTTTGCCAGGGCTCAGGTGAGATCGCGCATGACAAATGGAGGGAAGGTTGTCGACCCGACCTTGGAAGGGAAATGGCTTAGTCCCATGCATCCCGAGATCGTAAAAGATGGCCCTGGGAAGTGTGATATTTGCGGGATGGCCTTGGTTCCTGCAGCTGAGTTAGGCTTTGTCCCTAGCATCGGACAGTCGGAAGATTCACCACTTCTCGTCCCGGCCTCGGCTGTTCTACAGACCGGGGAACGGGCTGTGGTCTATGTTCGTGTCCCTGAAAAATCTGATCCAAGCTTTGAAGGTCGGGAGATTGTCCTAGGTGCTAAAATTGGCAAACAGTTCATTGTAGAGAATGGATTATCAGAAGGAGAACTCGTCGTTTCCCAAGGAGCGTTCAAGCTAGATTCCGAACTTCAGATCAAAGCGAAGCCTTCGATGATGAATCCTAACGCTGGATTGGTGGAGGCTCCTGCGAATTCCGCTCCTGATGATCTGGCCGGGCAATGGGCACCGGTGCTTCGTTCACTGGCCAGACTTCAAGTTGCTCATGATTCGGACTCTGCTGGGAAGGCGATTCAAGGGATGCTTCGCGCGATCAACGCAGTTGATCAATCGACCTTCCAGCCGGACACTCTCAAACTTTGGAACGAATTCTCCAATAGGTTAACAAATGGTCTGACTGTCGCGAATCGTCAACTCCCGCAAAGCATTCACGAGGCGGCTCGTATTGCGACCCGATCTACGGAAGAGGCTGGGCGTTATCTCGGGCTTTCCAGTCAGACCGAAGCGCCCGCAAAGATCGATCCGGTTCTTGCTAAGGCACTCGAAGAGGCCATTAAGGTTTATTTGCCGATCTCCAAAGCGTTGGCTGATGATGAGCCGGAAAAGGCCCGCTCTGCTGCCGGGGAGTTCGCTGATACTAGTAGCAAGATTCCGCTTTCGGAAGATGCGAAATTCCTTCAGCAGAATGCCGTGGAGCTTGCCAAGATCAGCGAGGTCGAAAAGCAACGGGAACTCTTTCAAAATATTAGCAATAGGCTCATTTCGCTGATTCGATCGCATGGTTTGGATCAGGTGGGGAGTGCCTATGTAGTCCATTGTCCAATGGTGGCGGATGGGAAAGGGGGAGATTGGATTTCCGATGTTCCGAGTGTCCTGAACCCTTATTTTGGCGACGCCATGCTGAATTGCGGCTCAGTGACCGCGACCCTCTCTTTGGGGGCCAAACCTCCCATGAAAAAAATGGAAGGCTTGAAGGAGCACAATCACGGCAAATAACACCAGTAGCACCTAACTCAACGTGAAAGCTCTCATTCATTTTTGCCTGCACCAAAAGCTGGTCGTTTTTCTTCTGCTCACCTTCTTCATTGGCTGGGGAGTTAAGGTGGCGCCCTTCGATTGGGACACTGGAGATTATCCGCGAGATCCCGTCGCCGTCGATGCCATCCCCGATCTTGGAGACAATCAACAGATTATCTTTACCGAATGGAACGGTCGTTCGCCGCAGGATGTGGAAGATCAGATTACCTATCCTCTCACGGTAGCTCTTTTGGGAGTCCCGGGAGTTAAGGAAGTCCGCTCATTTTCCATGTTTGGCTATTCCTACGTTTACCTCATCTTCGAGGAGGATGTGGAATTCTATTGGAGCCGGAGCAGAGTTTTGGAGAAACTCAATTCTCTTCCTGCTAATCTATTACCTGCCAATGTGACTCCGACTCTTGGGCCCGATGCCACCGGGCTTGGTCAGGTTTTTTGGTATGTTCTGGAAGGTCGTGATCCACAGGGGAATCCTGCCGGTGGGTGGGATCTTGATGAACTTCGCTCGATTCAAGACTGGCAGGTTCGCTACGCTCTTCTCGCCGCCAACGGCGTTGCCGAAGTCGCCTCAGTGGGTGGATTTCAACGCCAGTATCAAGTCGATGTCGATCCGGATGCCCTTCGTGCCAATGGGATTTCTTTGGCTGAGGTCGCCAATGCCGTTCGCAAATCGAATCAGGAAATTGGAGCCCGAAACCTCGCGATTAATGGCGTGGAATATTTCCTGCGCGGGACGGGCTATATCGAAAATGTCGAAGACCTGGAAAAGGCGGTCGTCACGGTTCGTGACAATGTTCCCGTTACGGTGGTCGATATCGCCACGGTGCAACTTGGACCCGCAATCCGACGGGGGATGCTGGATGTCAACGGGGCCGATGCCGTAGGCGGAGTGGTTGTGTCCCGATACGGAACAAACCCGCTCGCCGCGATCAAGGCGACCAAACAGAAAATCGAGGAACTCACAGAGGCACTCCCGACTCGACCGGTTATCGATTGGACCAAGATTAGTTTTGAGAAAGTCACCGCCTTTGCGGAAGCGAAGGGGATTTCCAAGCCCTTCAGTGAAGGCACTTCGCTCAATGAAGAATCCTGGATGGCACACTTTAGCGAAGTCGACTCCGGGTCGTGGCCAGCTTGGTTCACCACTTCCAAGGTGACCGTCGTGCCTTTCTACGATCGCTCTCAACTCATCGGGGAAACCCTGAACACTCTTGATGATGCACTCTATCAACAGGTATTGGTGACGATCATTGTGGTCGTCGTCATGTTGCTTCATTTCCGGAGTAGCATCCTCATCTCCATGATGTTGCCCCTAGCGGTTCTGATTACTTTTATTTCGATGAAGGTCTGGGGCGTTGATGCCAATATTGTGGCTCTCTCAGGCATCGCCATCGCCATTGGAACGGTCGTCGATGTCGGTATTGTTCTTACTGAGAACATTCTCAAACATCTTGATGAAGCCGACCCCGAGGAATCCAAAGCCGCTGTCATCTATCGGGGCGTCACGGAAGTGGCTGGTGCCGTGACCACGTCCGTCGCGACAACGGTGGTGAGTTTTCTCCCGGTCTTTACGATGACCGGAGAAGCCGGGCGACTGTTTAAACCACTGGCGTTTACCAAGTCATTTGCGCTGATTGCCTCCATTGTCGTAGCGCTAACCATCATCCCTCCGGTCGCGCACATTCTCTTCGGCTACCGTTTCCCGCTCTTTCGAAAGTTCGCCGCCTTGAGGAAATCAAACACCTTCAAATTTACCTTTATTGGATTCAATATCGCAGTGGCCTTTTTTGTCACCTGGCTTCTGGCAAAAGACTGGATGCCCCTCGGTCTCGACCGTTCAACCAGTATCAATATCCTGTTTGTATGCTTGGTGATTGGCGGCCTCCTCGTGTTCTTCAAGATTTTTGAGCGCTTCTACGGAGGGATCTTGAAATGGTGCCTCAATCATAAGGCTCTCTTTCTTTCGGCCCCGCTGCTTCTTCTCGCAATGGCCTTTAGTATCTGGCTTGGTTTCCCCAAGGTCTTTTCGTTCCTTCCGGAGTCAGCCAAGGGGAGTGCCGTTTATCAAGATGCCGCCGAAAAGTTTCCAGGTCTCGGAGAGGAGTTCCGACCGGCTCTTGATGAAGGGTCATTCCTGTTCATGCCTACCGTTGCTCCGCATGCTTCCATCGAAGAGGCTCAGGAATCGCTAAGGCAGCTTGATGCCGCCATTGCCTCCATCCCGGAGGTCGAGAGAGTTGTTGGAAAGATCGGCCGGGCGGAGACTCCCTTGGACCCAGCTCCACTCTCCATGATCGAGACGGTAATCAATTACGTTCCGGAATTTAGGAGTAGTGAGAAAGGTGAGGTTCTCCGATTCAGGACAAACGACGAAGGTGACTTTATCTATGAAAACGAAGCGCTCGTCCCTGACGAAAATGGAAAACCCTACCGACAGTGGCGACCTCATATCAAATCCCCTGATGACATCTGGTCCGAGATTAGCCGGGTAACCCAACTGCCCGGAGTGACCGGTGCACCCAAGCTGCAACCTATCGAGACCCGCCTGGTCATGCTTCGGACTGGAATGCGTGCTCCGATGGGGCTCAAGATCAAGGGACCGGATCTTCGCACGATTGAAGACTTTGGCATTGAGATCGAGCGCCATCTCCGTAGCGGTATGATCAAGGGCCTCAATGTCGCCACGGTGAATGCGGACCGCATCGTTGGTAAACCTTACCTGGAGATTATTCCTGATCGGGACGCGGCCTCGCGCTATGGCTTGAATATCATCGATGTCCACGATGCCATTCAGACGGCCATTGGCGGACGCATTGTCACTACGACTGTTGAAGGCCGCGAGCGTTACATGGTTCAAGTTCGCTATATGCGGGAGAATCGTGATACCATTCAGGACCTCGAAAGAATCCTCGTGAGCGCCAAGGGGGGAGCGCAAATCCCGCTCTCCCAGCTCGCCTCGACACGCTATGTGCGCGGCCCTCAGAACATCAAAGCCGAGGATACTTTTCTCACGGGCTACGTGACCTTTGGAGCCGAAGCGGGGAACGCCGAAGTTGATGTCGTTGAAGCGGCACAAGCTTACCTCAAGAAAATGGAGGATGAGGGGCTGCTAAGCCGACCTGCCGGAGTTCGCTACGAGTTCGCTGGAAATTATCAAGCCGCGCTGGAGTCCAATAAGACTCTTATGTTTGCGGTGCCGCTTTGCCTGGGGATTATTTTCATGATCCTCTACCTCGACAATAAATCGGCCGCTTCCACGGCGATTGTATTTTCCGGAGTTGCCGTTGCTTGGGCCGGGGGCTTTCTGATGT
>NZGD01000314.1 GCA_002690925.1 Rhodopirellula sp. | reverse complement strand
AACTAGACAACGCAAGTAGATACTGAAAGCTGCCTGCAGTTCCAAGACCAGTCTTGGGTACCCGCTGCCTACTGGAACCGCTCGCTCCAAATCCGAGTAAATTCATGAAGCACAAAAGTGCTGGTCGTATTCTTTGCAACTATGCTAACGTCCGAGATTAGCTCTGGCGGCTTTCTGGAACGCTCGGCGAATTTCCGAACCATCACTGTTTGGCAGATCAGTCCGTTGGATCATTAAGATGTAAATGGTGCCAGTTTCAGGATCGACCCAGCCCTGAGTACCAAACGCACCCCCGTGTCCAAAGGTCCCGGCAGACAGTGCCTCCGTCACCCCTTGAGGTTCTCGGATAATGCACCATCCCAGACCCCAGCAATTCCCCGGCGTAAAACCTGTCACCAGATCACCCGTCTGTGGTGAAGTCATCTGCTTGACCGCTTTCTCAGAAACAATTCTTTCCCCTTGACGAAGCTTCCCACCGCTCAAAATCATCTGGTAAAAACGGTACATGTCGCGAGCTGTCGAAAAGAGTCCCCCTGAGGGGTTCGGTGCTTTGACGCTTGATGGATCGACGATGCGATTATCAACCTCAGCCAGTTTCTTCTTATCATCCATCTGATACAGCGACGCAATTCTGGCCTGTTGTTTTTCAGTGGGGAAAAATGTCGTATTATTCATTTTGAGTGGTTCAAAAATACGTTTCTGAACAAACACTTCGAATGGCTTTTCCGAAACAATTTCCACAATGCGTCCAGCCACATTCAACCCCGGGCTGTACTGCCACCTTGTTCCAGGCTGAAACCTTAATGGCGTTTTGGAAAGCTGGTCCACTGATTCCTTGAGTGACGAATCAAAAACCTGATTCCCAGCCAGCCCTGATGTATGCGTGATCGCATCGCGAATCGTGATCTCACGCTCAGGAACGCTACCATCTTTCAATTTCATGTTTTTGAATTCCGGAAGGTATTTACTGATTTTGTCATCGACCGTCAGTTTTCCTTCGTCCTGCAAAATCATCACGGCCGTAGCGGTGACAGGCTTTGTCATCGAAGCAATTGAAAACATTTTGTGCGTCTGCATTTCCTTACCCGAATTGACATCAGTCAATCCGACTGCCCCAAGATGCACGACCTTGCCGCCGTGTGCAACAAGCGTTACTGCCCCAGAAACTTCGCCTTCATCGACAAAACGCTGCATCGACGCGTCGACCGGTTTCAGAACGGGAACAGTAATGGTTTCGCTCAATTCTTGCCCCAACGCAAAGTTGGCGGATGCGAGCAGAAACAACAACCAGCCAGCAAGTGTTCGGTGATTCATTTTGATTCGTTCCATTCCTTCAATCATGTTTCGCATACTTCTTGACATTACAAGGCAGATTGTATCGAAACGAGGCCGCTCGAGCATTACGGCATCTCCCCCCCCCAGCGTGACACCATGCGCGAGTATTCTTTACACTGCCCTACGACTGCCAGGCGTGCTCGACGCACCAGCCTGTACTCACGCACAGATCTGGAAGGCATTTTTGGAAACGCAAAAAAAGAGTGCAAAACGGTTGTTCACCGAAGGGGTAGCGAGAACTCACGAAACGAAATGCCATCAAAAAGCCTCCATCTGTCCAGCAAACATCTCAATTTGTCTCACATGATTTTTACATGAACCCTGCGTGATACGAATACGCGTAGGCCATGTTCGCATGAAAAAAGCATCACATGAACACTCACTTATCAGGACAGCGAATTGCCATCGCGGGCGGAAGCGGCTTCCTTGGTCTTTCGATGGCCGAATATTTCATTGATAAGGGTGCCGAAGTCACGATCATCTCAAGATCAACCCCGACAGGCACAGGAAGTTGGAAACACATCCCGTGGGACGGTCGCCTGGTGGGCGACTGGAAAACAGCAATCGATGGCTGTAACGCGGTCATTAACCTTGCAGGACGTACCGTCAACTGCATCAAGACGCCTGATCACCAGGATGAGATTCTGCGATCGCGTGTTGAGTCCACACGTGCGTTGGGTGCGGCGATGCGAGAAGTCCGACGCCCCCCTTCCGTCTGGGTCCAAATGAGCACCGCACATATCTACGGCGACCCTCCCAACATCGTATGCAGCGAAAAATCAGCGACCGGATATGGGTTGGCACCGACAGTGGCAAAAGCATGGGAAGCTGCATTTTCAGAAAATCTTTTGCCACAGCAACGTGGTGTTGTGATGCGAACGAGTTTTGTAATTGGACGTAATCGTGGTGGTGGCGGTGGTGCTCTTGCAACCCTCGGCTTAATCACCAAACTCGGACTCGGTGGCAAAGTCGGAAAGGGCACACAAGGCATGTCCTGGATCCACGAGTCAGACTTGAATGCAATCTTTGCCCGGGCGGTACTCGACGATTCCATGTCAGGCGCGTATATCGTTTCGTCACCTAATCCAAAGTCACAATGCGATTTCATGCGAACACTTCGCAAAACCATTGGTATGCCCATCGGCTTGCCAGCTTTTAAGTGGATGGTACGCATTGGTGCTCCTTTGTTCCTGAAGACGGATCCCGACCTTGTAATCTACGGTCGATATGTAGTTCCACGACGCCTGTTGGATGATGGCTTTGATTTTCAATTTGCAGACCTGACTGAAGCCTTGAAAGATTTGCACTCATGAATGGTCACCCAAGCCCAACCTTGCTTTTGAATGAATGTAAGCTGGTCACCTTGCGGGCTCACGCAACGACCCTAACCTGATTACAGATTCCGACGTGAATGCAAACCATTTCTAGAGCCTCGTAATTCGCCACTTACTCACCCAACCAATGAGGGTGAGGAATTCAATGTTTCGAAATTGGGGCATACGGTTACACTCGTCGAGATACAGCTACGTGTATTGCCAAGACTGTATTTCCTGCACGAAACACACTAGGTGTGTCCAAAACCTAACTCGCCGTGCACTTCGCACGCCTCGCCTGTAGTTCACCAACTGTGCCGAGATGTTCGCTGATCATGGTTTGATTGAATCCAGCATCGATTCTGAAAGGCGACGAAAATGACCATCCAGAGTAAACCGCAAGTATTCTCAGCAAGATGAAGACAAATCGACGAAACATCCTGAAGGGTCTTGGTGGCAGCTTGACCCTACGCATGCTCGAATCGTCTGCTTGCCAATCAGCATTGCAACAAGAAGTACCAATACGCTTCCTGGCTGTCGGCAATCCCTTTGAGGCACACTGCGGAAAACGCCACAGTGGGCATGAACCGCAAGGATCATGCAACCTGAAACATCTGGGGCAGTATCCCCATAAACTCAACATCAACATCTGGGTGGCCAGCATCAACCGATATATGGAGAGCCCATTTTATTTTTGAACGTAGACTTGATGATGAAGGAAACCACCTTGCGATCATCCTTTTACATAAAGTTGGCCTAAATCAAGCCACGCTTGAAGGCTGCCGCATACGATCCTGCAAGCGTTACAGAAAATAGCATGAACTTATGAAAACACCATGTTTTCATCATTTTTCCATCAACTAAAAGGAGATCTCTGAAATGCTCTGCCCAGCATGGCTCTGAGCACGAGCCCGCGGTAAGGAGCTACAGGTCATCCCCCGATTGATGTCGACGAACAGGACAATTTTCCACGCTCGTCTCGGAATCCTTCAATTCTTGCGTAAAATAGCGTTAAATCGTTGAAGCAGCGGAAGCTCATCAATAGGTGAGAACAAAAGATGAACATGAACCCAAGCACCACCCATCAGCACGAGACTTTCCTGCGACTTTGGATGCAGCATGAGCCGGAATTACGAGCATTTGTTCGATCCTGCTGCCCCAAGGCTCAGGAAGTTGATGACGTGATGCAGGAAGTCAGCGTGGCAGCCTTGAGAAAATTCTCGACGTTGGATGACCACGCGGCCTTCGGAGCGTGGGCGTGCTTGATCGCGCGGTACGAACTCCTCACGGCGAGACGCCGCCATGCCCGAGATCGGCTTGTTCTGTCGGAGGATATCATCTCGATGCTTGCTGATGAGGGCACCTGCGAACTGGAACTGCGGAAGGAGCAATTGCACGCATTGGACCAGTGCATCGAGAGGCTGACTCCCGATCGACGCGAACTCGCAATCACGGCCTACTCAACGGGGACAACCATACGCGAGATGGCAAGACAAATGAAAAAGACCGAAGGATCACTGTATCAAATGCTGGCGAGAATCCGCACGGAATTGCACCGTTGTGTCAGTCGCAAAATACCCGGAGCCTCAGCATGACCTCAAACAACCTGACTGAGAACGACGAAGACTTGCTGCACCGATACCTTGACGGCGTCCTTACCCGTTCAGAACATGAATCGCTGGAGCAGTTACTTCGAAGCAACGCAGACGCCCGAGCTCAACTGCGTTCCCTCGCAACCATTGACGCCAAGTGGCAACAACTTGCGATGGATGAAAGTACCACACTTATCAGTGATGCTTTCTCTGGAATTCAAAATCGATCTGCCACCACCCGCCACCGCAAACGTGCGATCCCACTTTGGGCAAGTCTGATAGCCATCGCTGCCTCCCTGGCCGTCGCCGCATTCGGCTGGTTCTTACCGGGCAACGTTTCTAAAGCCCAAGTCGAAACCGGCATTGCAAGAGTGATACGTGTCGAAGGACAAGCAACCGTGGATGGGCTTCGCCCACTTTTACAGGGTGCCGACTTGTTTTCTGGCGAAGTCCTTTCCATGTCAAATGGACTGATCGAACTGGCATTCCGAGACAGTGGTGTGCATGTAATCGCCACAGCTCCGCTGCAAGTAAAGCTGAACAGCGATAAACGCATGAGTCTGGCGAACGGACAAGTCAAGTTGGTGGTACCACCCCAAGGCATTGGATTTGTCGTTGACACAGAAAAACGCAGATTCATCGATTTGGGAACCAGTTTTGTTGTCTCAGTCAGCCCACTCGGTTCGGAGGTACTGGTACTCGATGGAAAAATCAGCGTCGAGTCAAACGATCACGAACCTGCTGCCTTGATGAACGAAGGTGAATTCGCGAAGTTCGATCAGAACGGAAGGACCAAAAAGCGAACAGCGTCGCGTTTGTCACTTGCCTTGCCCGAGGTTTCTGCTGCTGCAACAAACGTCGACACCAGGTCACTCGCTGGATTCGCTGTTGGCTATGGTCCATCCGCTGAACTGAACAAAAAACACACCGCGGAAGACTTGATTGGCAGCCAGTTATTGCCACTGATTCGGTCCGGCTTTCAGGATACCGGTTGTTTACAGCCGCTGCAGAAGAGTGAACCGCTGAGTTTTCGGGGCATCGCGGGAGCCTATCATGATTTTCCCCAGCGAACGGGATTGGAACCCTATACAGAATCAGGGGGCTGGCTGTCCTGGTACCACGGCAACGTCGTGCCACCTCGTTCTGGCCGCTATCGGTTTTGGGGTTATGCCGACAATCACTTAATGGTTGCCATCAATGGCGAGCCCGTATTCGAGGGCTCGCGTCGAGATTCTTCATTCAAGGAATTGGGTATCTTCAGAATCGACAACCCGGCACTGCCTTGTCTGATTGCGCCGGCAGGTTTCGCCTGCAGTGACTGGATTGAGGTAACCGACCAACCGCTGCAACTCGACATCCTGTTCGGAGAAGTGGGGGGCAGGATAACATCAGGCCTGCTGCTGATCGAACGGGAAGGTGAAAACTATGAGGAAACATTCTGGGGACAACCCAAGTGGCCTCTGTTTCTGACCGAATCCCCAACCTCCGGGGAAACGTCGGAACTGAATCGCCTGCTGGTACATTTGGAAGAAAAAACCATGGGTTCTTTTTCGATCGCCGACGACGCAATCTGGAAAGTACGAGAGCGGAAACCTTCAAACACAAGTGAATGATCACGTGAGTAGAACCATGAAGTTACAACCCAGCCGCCGCCATTTTCTTCGGGGAGCGGGAGCGTTGATCGCGTTACCAGCATTAGAATCGTTGGGCTTTCGACGCTTGGCTTCAGCAGCATCCACGGCTCCGGTCCCACCCTCCAAACGCTGCGTCTTTCTGGGCATGGGTTTCGGTGTGACCAAGGAAACCTGGTTTCCGGATGTGGCTCGAACAGGTTCGGACTACAAGCTTTCCGAAGGCCTTGCTCCGCTCGCCCGTCACCAGTCCGATATCACCGTAGTGCAGGGCTGCTCAAATCAATTCACCAACGAAGCTCACTGGGGCAGCACCTTTTGGCTCACCGGGGCGAATCGCTATTCCGTGCCTGGCCAGAACATGGCCAACAGTATCTCAGCCGACCAGGTCGTCGCACAACACTTGGGCAGGGACACCCGCTTTTCCTCGCTCCAGCTCAACGGTTCTGACCTACAGGGTCATGGGCCAGGACTTTCTCTGAGTTGGGATCAGCGCGGCAAACCTGTTGGTGGCCAGGACGATCCGATTCAGGTTTTTCACAAGCTCTTCTCACCCAATGACATGCCACTGGAACAACGCCAAGCCGCCATCGCCGAAAACCGCAGCGTTCTAGACGCCGTCCTCACTCAGGGCAGACACGTGAAACGCGGTCTCTCCAAAAATGACACCGACAAACTCGACGAATATTTCCAAGGCATCCGCGACATCGAGACGCGTCTTAAAAAAGACGAAGCTTGGCTCGGCGTGCCCAAGGCCAAGGCTCCCCTCGATGAACCAGAACCCGGCCTGAAGGGAAAGGCAGAAATTGAGATAATGCAGGATCTCATCGTCGCCGCGTTGCAGACGGACAGCACCCGCGTACTAAGCTATCGATTGCCTGGCCAAACCCTGCTGCAGAGCCTCAATCTCAAGCCAAGTTCCCACAATGTGAGCCATTATTCGCCTGGCGAACGTATGGATGCTTCCAAGGCACGCGACAAGACCCACAGCGAATTACTAGCCCGCCTAATCGACAAACTCAAAGCAACGAAGGAAGCGGATGGATCGACTCTATTCGAACATACGGCTGTCGCCTTTGGCTCGAACATCAGCTCCATCCACTACCTGACCAATTGCCCAACGATTCTGACCGGTGGCGGCGCCAACCTGCATCTTGGCCAGCATCTTGTCCTGCCGAAGGACACGCCACTGTGCAATGTGTGGCTGACGATGCTGCTGGGGCTTGGCATTGATACTCCACGACACGGAGACAGCACTGGCGTCGTCAAGCAGCTACAAGCTTGATGTTTGCAGACTGACGAAATCCAGCGTAGTCAAATTTCATCAGCAACCTGCCCTCTGCGAATACCAGTTACCCCGGCCAGTTCCATCACGACAATCCTGACAACCGTGATACTAAAAACAGCACTATTGATTTCACGCTCATGAACTTGCAAAGCCAAATGCTAAGACGCCGCACTTTCCTCACAGGAGCAGGAGTCTCGTTGCTACTGCCCCGCATGGAGAGTCTGGGCCAAGTCAGTGAGGCGTCCCCACCGCGCCGTCTTCTCACCATCGTGAATCACCTCAGCTTTTATCAGCCCGAGTTGATTCCGGATACGAATGGAGCATTGAACCAAACGCCACCCTTGCTGAACGAGTTCTCTGATCACTTCGATCACTTGAAAATTTTCAGCGGGCTGAACAACCCTGCCGTGCAGAACGGGTTTGGCCACACACCTTGCGTGGGAATTCTGTCTGGTTACTTCAACAAACTGCATCGCAAGAATCGGCTATCCATTGATCAGGCGATCGCCGATCTGATTGGTGTCGAAACGCGTTTCAAGTCGCTGGTTTTTCAAGCTGGTGAAAACCTTAACTTTTCCCAGATCTCGTGGGACAAGTACGGCTTGCCGGTCCATCAGATCGATTCACCTCGCAAAATTTTCAACCTACTGTTCCACGTGAACGAAAACGATAAGACCCAACAGCAAGTCCTCGCCGAAGACCAAAGCATTCTCGATGCAGTGTTCGCGCAAGCGAAATCCATGGAGAAGCGTCTGAATGCGACAGACCGGGAAAAGCTGGACGAATATCTCACCTCAGTTCGTGAAGTCGAGCAGACGGTGAACCGTCGTGCCCATTGGGCCAACCGCTCCAAACCAAACGTGAATTACGAATTGGATGACTTCAATCGCAAGTCGGTCGACGAATACGTGGGGACCTTACTCGATCTTGCAGTGCTGGCCCTTGAAACGGATTCGACCCGAGCAGTCACGATCCAGATTCCGTTTTGGGAGGGCTTCAAAGAGCCGGAACTCAGCGGTAACTACCACGACCTTTCCCATCATGGCCAAAAGCCAGAAAAGATCAAGAGCCTGCTAACACTGGAACACGCCATCCTGAAACGGATCAATGCTTCGCTCAACACCATGAAGGAACGTTACGTTGGGAACAGCTCGCTTTTCGATCAAACGACCACGCTTTTAACCGCCTCGATGGGCAGTGCCAACTCTCACAATTTCGACGACCTGCCAGCGTTGGTTTTTGACGGCCGGATGAAGAACTCCGGCCATCGCCAGGAAAAAGATGTACCTATGAGCAACCTGTACCTCGGTCTACTCCAGCTATTCGGTGCCGAACGCGACCGTTTTGGAGAGAGTACCGGAGCTTTTGAGGTATTGTCATGATGCGGCTGTCTTGGACTTTCCTGCTGCTGGGCTTTCTCCCTCCAGCTATTCTCCGCGCCGAACGCGGCGTAGAACAGTTCTTCGCCCAAAACTGCAATAAATGCCATGGGGCAGACAAGCAGAAAGGCAATGTGCGACTTGATCAGCCAGTTGCCACCATCATCGCTGATGAGGATCTGCTGGAGACCGTTGCCAGTGTGCTCGAAGCCGGGGAAATGCCACCGGCAGAAGCACCTCAGCCAGAAGCGAAAGCAGTTGCTAAGGTTTTGGAACGACTCCAGAACCTCATCCTCAAGCAACGCCCAGCTAATCCTCTCAAGCGGCTGACTCGCGATGAGTACACCAACACGATGCATGATCTCTTTGGCATCGAATTTGATTTTAGCGGTTTACTGCCGCCCGACCATACGGAGCAGGGCTTTGACAAGTTTGGGGAGGCACACCTGATGTCGCCTCATCAGGTCATGGCCTACCTGAAGACGGCGCGTTTCATTGCCGAGCGGGTCCTTCCGGAATCCAAGCCGGTGACGCGAACGTGGGAATTTGATGTGCGATATTTCCATGGCAGCAAAAACTTTGCTACCGGCGGAGGTGGCGATTACCGCGATGACGATGAGTATGTTCTGACAGGTTTTCGCCCTTACCGCAGCAATCTACATTTATCCATCGACCCGGAAAGCCACGATCAATTCGTCATCCCCGCCTTCGGGGTGTACCGGCTCGAAGTGAAGGCGCGTTCTGATAAATCCAACGAAGGTGAAATCATCGGGATCAATCTTGGTGACGGTCGTCATCCGACCAGCTTTCAGAACATACGCCGGATCTCCATGCCACATGGCTCAAAGGGTTTTACGACTGAGCTCACTCTCAGATCTGGTGACCAACTTGCATTCACCTTCGATAGCGCCCGAGTGCCAGGCCGAAGTCTTGAAAAAAAGCCGCATACCGGCCCCAACATGCGATTCTCTCACGTGAAATTGACCGGACCACTCACGGAACAATGGCCATCGGCAGCGATGAAAGCGATCCTGCCCAAGCCGAAGATGAAGCCGGCGGAGCTGGTCGATCACCTCGCGCGGTTGCTCACACAGCGGCCACTTGTGGCGGAGGATCGTGAAGCATTTATCGATATTGCAAGGAGCCAGCAGAAGTCCGGTGCTTCGATGACCGCCACTGCCCGCAGTGTGCTCATCTCGCTATTGACATCTCCGCACTTCATCTACAAGGCCGAGTCGCCTCAGCTGACCCGCGTCGAACGGGCCCACCGTCTCTCGTATTTCATCTGGAACTCCGTTCCGGACGCTGAACTTCTCGACGCAGCCAGATCAGGCGTTCTGGACAAGGATCCGTTCGCCGAGGTAGAGCGGATGCTCAATGACCCCAAGGCTGACCGCTTCATCGACGATTTTACCCGCCAATGGCTGCAACTCGACAAGGTGGACGACTTCGGGCCGGACGTTCGTGTGTTCAAGAATGTACGCCGCATGACTGTCGATTCCATGGCCCGAGAAGGCCGAGAGTTTTTTCGCCACCTGCTCGAAAATGGGCTCAGCATGGAACACTTCATCGACTCGGACTTTGTCATGGCCAATGACCGCTTGGCTCGCTTCTACGGTTTGCCAGCAGTTGATGGTGATGCGTTCGTACCAGTAAAACTCCCTGCGAAAAGCGAACGGGGCGGACTTGTGGCTCAAGCCGGTTTCCTCAAGCTCACCTCCACCGACTTCGCCACATCGCCAATTCATCGTGGTTCGTGGATTCTAAAAAATCTTTACAACGAGCGGATCGAGCCGCCTGCCGATGTGCTGATCAACGAGCCCGACATCCGTGGTACCACAACGGTTCGTGAAGCCATCCTTAAACACCAACAGCTTGAAAGCTGTTCCCGCTGTCATTCGAAGATCGATCCTCTGGGTTTCGCCCTCGAATACTACGACCCTGTGGGACGCAAACGGAACGAATATCGCCACGTCAAAGAACTCCCTGCCGAACAGAAGGGAACCACATTCACAAAAAAGCTCGAGTTCAACAAAGTCCCCATTGATGCCTCGATGAAACTGCCTAGCGGCCGTGAGGTACGTGACTTACCTACGCTCAAGGCTGCCTTGATGTCTGACAGCGAACTCATCCTCAAGGGTATCATCGGCAAACTCATCAGCTATGCCCATGGCCGCGAAGTCACACGGGCTGATCGCTCCTACATCGACTCAGTATTTGATTCGATTGCTGGAGACGATTTCTCTCTTCGTGTCGCCATCCACGCCATCGTGGCCCACCCTGAATTCGGATTGAAGTGAAAATGCGTCAATTCATTTCACGGCTTCGGAATGTGACAGCCAAGACTGTCTGATGTTGATGGTCATGACTCGAACCCATCCCTGAATTGCTATCCAGAATCTCCGCTATTTTTTCCCGCGAACGATATTTCAACCGCATGCAACGACTGAATGACAAAGCGATTTTCCCAACATCGATGGATCCAACAATGATTCGTTTGATCTGCTCACTTGGTATCGCAGCCTTCTCGTTTTGTTCTCTCTCGCAGGCCGCTCCACCGGAAGCAATTTTTCCTGGCAAGCACCAAGCCTTCATCCAAGCACACTGCCTCGACTGTCACGATTCCAGTACGCAGGAAGGGAAAGTCGATCTTGAGAAACTGCCGTTCAGGATTACCAACATCGAAGAGGCAGAACGGTGGCAGAAAGTACTCAACGTTTTGAACTCAGGGGAAATGCCGCCAGAAGACTCTGAGCAACCNGNCAANACAGAGAAGGCAGACTTTCTTGATGACCTTGCCAANACCATGGTTGTCGCGCGACGNGCGTTGTCNGACTCNGGNGGNAAGATCACCATGCGACGGCTCAACCGTCGGGAATATNTGAACACNATCNAACGACTNACCGGCGTCAANGTGGATGNCAGCAGTCTGCCAAACGATGGTGGGTCNGGCACGTTCGATACGGTGGGTGCTGCACAGTTCATCTCNAGCGATCAGATNCAGCAATATCTCAANCTNGGNCGCAGTGCGATTGATGAAGCCTTNGAGCGNCGAGCAGCAGCAGGACAGGNAAGCAANGNATTCCGAGTTGAGCCGGAAAACACCGTCAATGTGCAAAGCCGCAAGAACNTNGCGACGCAGGCGGAGACTCAGAAGCGTTACCTGCAGTGGAAGGCNGAGGTNGATAAAGCCGCTCTCCTGCCTGAAAACANAGNGNTCATGGAGCANCTTCGCGAGAAATACAAACTCGACGANCTNACTGACAGCATCAGGCTGTATCAGAACGCCAACCTGCTCAAGGGAGTTCCCGATGCTCAGAAATTTGGCTTCAGAGACGCCAANGCCGCCTCCTTTTCTTTTCAGGGTGGATACGGTCGCACTCATGCTTACATGAAACACTACCTTGAGCTGCCCAATAGTGATCGCGGCACNTATTTGAAGCTGGCCTGGGCNATCCAGCGCATCGATGTCTTGCCAGATCCCGCAGATCTTCCNCCGGGGACCTACAAACTCAGAATTCGTGCCGGCACAGTNGAAGGTTCCGANCCTTCNCGTCATTTCNTTGAGNTTGGTCACCCNCAGCGNGTCAACCAGGTGCCNGCTGGNTTCTCGGGCAAGCCGCTTGCCAGCCTNCAGGTCACAGGTACAGAACANAACCCGGANATCATCGAGACNACNCTCGTNATTGGCTCGAAGACNCCNCGCGAATTCGGCATNCAGGAACGCCGACCCGAGGGCAAGCAGAAGGCCCTCAGNAGAGAGTTTTACGCCTACAAACGNGANAACGGTTACGGCACGCCGCCCGCCATCTGGGTCGATTGGATCGAACTGGAAGGCCCCTTGTCCNCTGCAGGGGTGGTGGCACCGAGGGCCCATCGGGTAGAGCCNGAAAATACGGTCAACGTAAAGAACGCGGAAATNACCAAGAGATTGGAAGACANNTACNAGNAGAAATGGCTCCCNTGGAAAGAAGGGGTCGACAAGGCAGTCGCAGCTGCTGAAAACCAGGAANTNGTGGCCGCGCTTCGCAAGAAACACCCGGATTATGATTCCAGTCCTGTTCTTAAGTATCAAAAGGCTGGACTTCTCAAAGGAGCACCCGATCCTCGCGACTATGGCGGCAGCGATCCAATCAATGCCATTGCGGCCTTATACAGCCCCTATCAGCGTTATCACAGCTACATGAAGCACTACGCTGAGCTTCCTCACAACGATCGGGGTGCCTACCTGAAACTTTCACGGGGGGTTCAACGCTTTGACATTCGCCCCGATCCGAAAGACGTTCCTTCGGGCACCTACAAACTCAGGATCCGGGCCGGCGTGGTGAAAGGCTCCGATCCTTCACGCCATTTCATCGCAATCGGTCATCCCCAAACGACCAAAGGAGCGTCACGNGGCTTCGCCAAACTGCTCAGCACGCAACCGATATCCGGCACCATTGAGAACCCCGANATCATTGANCTCAATGTCGAAATCGGCGCAAACACGCCTCGCGAANTCGGCATACAGGAACGCGAGCGAAAGTCGGANAAACTCATCAGACAGGATTTTGGCCGCCACAAGAAGGAGAACGGATACGGCACACCGCCCGCCATCTGGGTCGATTGGNTCGAGCTGAANGGTCCCATCACTGAGGNTGCGGCNACGGAATCCACGATTNTCCGCGTCGAGCCGGAGAAGACGATCAATCCNGNNAACGAAAANGAAATCGCGCAGATCGAAGATNCCTACGCTCGCTTCACNCGCTGGCAGAAGGGCGTCGACAAGGCGGCAGCGACTCCCGAGAACCAGGCGAGGATGGCGAAATTTCGCAAAACGGAACCTAAGGCCGCGCACCCGGTCTGGTCTTATGGCTTTGCCGACCGACTGGANGGGACTCCCAATCCAAAAGACTTCGGCTTCCGCGACGCGCAAAAAGCAGCCGCAAGCCATCCAGAGAATGATCGCGCCAACCTGGCCTATCACAAACACTACGCAGCCCTGCCGCATCGAGATCGCGGCACTTACCTGAAGNTCGCNCACGGTACCGGTCGCATCATTGTTCCNCCGNNGAAAAAGGAATTGCCGCCCGGCAGCTATGTCATGCGNGTGCGTGTCGGAGCAGNAAAAGGGACGCCANCCTCGCGACGTTTCATCCAGGTGGGGCATCCTCAGCGCCTAATCGAGAGCAGAAACTGGGGACTCGAGGGGCCAGCCATCAGCACTCATCAAGTCACGGGAACCATCGAGAACCCCGAAACGATCGAAATCCCCCTTGAGNTCACCTCCAATACGATTCGCGAGTTTGCGGTGCAGGAGAAACAGCCGAACAACGGAAACCTCAAAGCACTTTGGGATGCGCACAACAGATGGAAGGCAGAAAACGGCTACGGCCACCCGCCCGCTATCTGGATCGACTGGGTGGAGTTGGAAGGGCCCCACAGTGCCACCGGTAACAGTGCCACCGGTAACAGTGCCACCGGTAAC
>NZGD01000313.1 GCA_002690925.1 Rhodopirellula sp. | reverse complement strand
CACACGGCTATATCCTGGAAAAGCAACCCGATGCTCGGTTGACTCTCGAGTCGCCAATTTTCACCTCTGGGGGGCTTGGGGAGATTTATCTCTATGAAGGCTCCGACGAAGGGTTGCTGATCCCACAACCGATCCCAACTCAGACATGCAATGCGTACCTTGCGGTAGATGATTCAGGTGTGATCACCGAAGGTCAGAGTTTTGTTGTTTCTTTGGACGCATGTCTACCAACGGTGCAAGTGGTTCAACCTGGACTGACTGCCGAGGGGGAATCAGATGGGCCGCATTATTTCTTCTCAACAAGTGAGCTGGAGCGTAACGCGTCGGTCTACGCCGATGGAAGTGAAAGCCCAAGTGCGCGGCTGACGCTAGAAGAAAACGGTCTGCATACGATCTTCATTCGAGTGTCCTACTCCGATGGTCAATTCACTGATTATCAGAGGAGCATCAAAGTCGCCGATATTCCGCTGAATTCCTTCGATGTGACTCAAGTCACGAACTTGGAAGAAGTATTTGGCAGAGTCAGTCTCGCCGGTGATTTCGCTGGTGGTGGCCTAACGGATCAACATCTAGTTGTGATCGACTGGGGTGACCGTACGGCCCCCAGTATTCTGAGGCACGATGAATTTCAGCGTGATTTCACCGCCTACCATGATTACGAAACACTTGGCTTGTACGAGGTTCAAGTGGCGGTAACCGATCTTACCAGCAATGACTACATCACGAAAAACCTTTTGGTCGATACTCGCGGTGCGAGCGTTGATCAGGGCGAACTTCGGATCATCGGTTCCGCCGTTTCGAATTATGTGATGATCAGCGAAATGAATGATCAAGTCATCGTCCAACTCGGAGATCTGGACTCATCCGATCCAATGGGTGATCGACCTTCACTCTCGAACGTTGTGACCGAATCCTTTGATTCGAACGCGTTTAACTCGATTGTTGTTTACCTCTCGTCAGGAGACGACATGCTATTGGTTGATCTGGACACGGACCATCCAATCACCGCATATGGCGGACAAGACGATGACGTCATGATCAGTCGAGGATCAGCGGTGGTCTTCTATGGCGAGCAGGGCGCCGATACTCTTCAAGGTAGCTATCGCAATGACCTGCTTGATGCCGGTGAGGGAGCCGATCATGCAATTGGCGGTGGCGGGGACGACCAGATTCCAATCGATTCACTCGAAGATCGTGTCGATGGTGGTAACCAAAACGATCAACTGATTTGGGTCGGACCTGTCATTCCATTCGATTTTGACTCGCTGTTATTCTCCGGAATCGAGTCGATTGATTTGACTGGTTCTCCGGAGACAGTGATGTCGGTTGATCTGGAATCTTTTGGGCGAGAAACGGGGCCGCAAAACCTGCACATCGATGTCGCGTCGTGGGATCAGTTTGATGCGCAAGGCGATTGGGTCTTAATGAGGGCCGACATGTGGAACGGACAGTATGCAAGGTCCTACTCGACATCGCGAGCCAAGATGTTGTTGCAAAACAAATTGGGATTCCTTTTGTATGGTTTTTCGAATGGTACCTTTGCGTTAGATGATCAAGTGATCATTACCGGTCCACTGGAAACAACCAATCCGGTGGAACCGGCAGATGTCGACAATGACGGTCGAGTAAGTGCTCGGGATGCTCTGGTTGTGATCAATCAGATCGGAAGGAACTCGAGGGGAGAATCTCCCAACTCTGTTGCTAGTTACAGGGGAACCAGCACACGGCTGGTCTTTAGTGATGTTAACGCGGACAACAGCGTGACTGCGATGGATGCCCTGCAGGTCATCAACAAGCTGAGCCGATCCGCGTCGCAAGAGAATCTCGCGGAGGCAGAGCGAGTGAACTCGACCTTGCTCCCTTACGATTACGACATGGATGAAGCGAGCTTGTTGGCCATCGATAGTTCACCCGATGCGGCGTATCGCCAAAAAGATTGGGAAACCGACAACAACGAGGCACGTGACAGCGATGACCGTGGGGACTCTGATCCAAAGAATTTACGTGGTCGCATTTCCTCCACGACGGATCACCATTCACGAGTGGATGAGGCCCGAGACCTGATCTTTTTAGCCTTCGGGCGGGATGATCGGCAGGACAAAAACGACGATACGCTCGACGAGGACAATTTCCTGGGAACACGAGAGGATTCCCTGAAGTCCTGTTTGGAGGTTTTTGAAAAATATTAAGGCGTCGGGATAGTGACCTACAGCGTTCCTGCGGACGCAAATTTGGCAACTCGATTCTCGGTTTGGCTTTAGCTCCAATTTCCAAGCCTGGAAGGTTGTCGCGTCCAGTGGGTAAAACTGCGCTGAAAGTTTAGTCCGAAAGATTCAGTGATTTCAGCATCATTTAAGGTTCTTTGCTCGGTCGGAGTTTTCTTAAACATTCGCTGCTCCGATTTTGAAATGCGACAGAATTGCATGGCCGTGCCGCAGGAGTCAAATTTGGGTGCCGGGGCCGACCTGGGTCAAAGCGAGACGCGAATGACTCTACGAGCAGCATGTCAATACTTCCCAGGAAAATCATGAAGATTTCCGCTTGTTTAGATAGCAGGTCGCCCCAGGAACCAGCCGCAGGTCAGCAACGCAGTGGTTATTTTAAACGGCTACAACTGAGTAATCAGCCGCCTGAGAACAGGTGTCTCATGGGACGTGCAAAACGAGCTGGAATTACTCAAACAACCGAAGGCAACGATTGCATGGTGCTTGCGGATCAGAACTGGAATTAGCACAGCCACAAAACGAAGTCTTGAGATGCCGCAGTTCGGGGTCCGATGTGGATTCGATGGCAGTGCGAGCTGGTGAGTTTGTAGGTGTGTGCATTGCCGCTTCGCGGGCTCATCAGGACAGTGAATAAAACCAGTGGATTTTTCCAGCGGGGCATTTCTCCTGATGGACTCTGCGTCAGTCAAAACAACCGCCATGCGGTTGCCTCCCACGGCATGTGCCAAGTCCTAAAGCTGCTATTTTGACTTCTGGCGAATGCACCACGAACACTGCCCGGTTGATCTTCATTACGGGCCGCGTTTGCCAAGTGTGATCAGCCAAAGAAAACCCGGTCGCCAACGTCGAGTGACCGGTTTATCTTTCGGCGTGGAATCCGTGTTGCCACGGTTGAGATCGCCAGAGAGATCCGTCCGGCGAGGTCTGCTGGAGATCCCAATCATCCACGAAAACATAGAATCCTAACGGTTGGATCAGAAGGTCAGGATTGCGTCGATCCCGAAAGTCGTCTGATTATTGCCTGCAGCTGGATCGTCAAGCAGGAATACTGCCTCATCAACCCAGTCAAATCGGATCTCAGGGCGAATCACTAAATTGGCATGGGGACGATAATTCGCACCGACCGTCCAATCGAAGATGTTTTGTCTGTCACTTCCAGCAATGGATGCAGCCCACCATTCGAAACGCGTGCCCACGGCGAAGCAGTCATTGATTGATCGGATCAAGTATTGATTGATGCCGTAGGTGTTTCGGATTTCGTTACCAAGAGCATCTTCTGAATCGATGAAATCGGTCTGAAAAATGTAGCTGCAACAATCGTTGAAAGCGTAGTTTGCAACAACCGATTGCATGTATCCGCGTTCGGACACAGGCGGTCCGGCCCATGCTTCGTTGAATCGTCCGGCAATCGACGCATAAGCCACCGTCAAGCGATCAGTGAGGTCAACGGTAACCCCGCCTAACCATGCGTCGCCGTTGTCGTCGAATCCGCTGTCCCAGCCCAAGACATAGCCGCCTTGAAAGGTCACGTCTTCGCTCACATTGTATGATGCTAGAAAACCCGTATGGGTAAAGGGTTCGCTGAAATTCATGGTGTATGCGTGGCTGTAAAAGAAGTTACCCGTCGCGGGAACGACTTCATATCCAATATTGGTAAAGAAGTGTCCAGCCTTGACGGACAGATCGCCATAACCGGCTTCGACGTACAGTTGAGGAAGAGCATGACCATAGGCACCACCATTATCCCAGCTGTTGTCCCAACCAATCGGATCGGTGCCGAAAGATTGAGTGTTGGGGCCGTCGGTACCGTATACATAATCGATCCGTCCGCCGATGTCGAAGCCACATCGTGCGTCGATTGCTTTCTCCGCCCACAACCAACCCTGTTGAAGTTGAAGGTGATCCTTGTAGTTATTGAAAGCAGGAAGATTCTTGCTTTGATAACCCAGCTGAATCCATCCACCAGCGGAGTAGCCTTGGCATTCTCCAAACAGGGAGTAGGGATCTCCCAGGCAGCAGTTATCAAGGCATGGTAGATTCTCTAGGCAGCAGCATGATCCCAAGCTGCAGCCCAGGTCGCAGGAGTCACAGCAAATGCTGTCGCAGCCGGCGCTGTCACAGCAAGCCGGTTCCACACAAACCCCTTCGCACCCGCAGACTGGTTCCTGGCAGCCACACGGACTTAATTGCGCGAAGGTTCTCTGGTCAGCTCCAACGCTAGCGATGAATGCCGAAAGCGGAATCAGTACGTAAAGAGTAAGGTTGTTGAGTTTCATCATTTATATCCACTCCAAGAATATTTACTCGGCGTTCAATTCCGAAATGCCTTCTCAACTCCAAAGTGCGTCGTTAAAGGCGGTGTTTACAAAAACACTTTCTGTGGTTGGTTGATCAGAGCTGTTGGATCTGGTGAAGGACCCAACAGTGCGTTACGACCTTCTATCGGATGTCAGGGCGGATTAACAGGTTTGGCATGGAAGGGTGCCGCTGTTCAGTCGACACAACATCTGCAAACTCATCGAGAATTTGATCAGGGTGGCTGTCATGACCGGGACTGATTGCTCTCTCAAAAATGAATATCGGCACGAGTTTTTTGAAAATACCGGATTTTCAGAAGCATCCGATTAGTGAATCTGGGTGGGTTTTGCGGCCTTGCCGCTTCACCTCTTTTTCTCAGGGATTGGAGTGTCGGGTGACTAAACCTAGGGTTGTGAAACTGGTTTTGTTTGGAGAACAGTTAGCGGTGGATCGTCGACACGGTTCGGCGACGGGTAGAATAAGCGAGGCGTCCATGGCTGCTTTGCCACGAGCAGTGTTTAATAGGATGTCGTGTGGTATGTCCGTTCGTGTTTGGGGCCAGCTCAATGTGCGGTTTTTCGATTCGATTGATTGTCCTTCGCCTGCTGCCGTTGGTAGTGGCGGTTTTCGGTTCTTACGCAAGAGCTGAGGTGCAGCCTAATGTGGTAGTGGTTTTTATCGACGACATGGGGTGGGCTGACTTTTCGTGCTTCGGTAATACGGATGCTGAAACACCAGCCATTGATCGTTTGGCTCGTGAAGGAATTGCGTTTGAACAGTTCTATGTGAACTCCCCGATCTGTTCTCCGTCGCGGGTCGCCATTTCAACGGGACAGTATCCGCAGCGATGGCGGATCACCTCGTACCTGGCGCATCGGGAACTGAATAAGTTGCGTGGCTTAGCTCAATGGTTGGATCCTAAGGCCCCTATGCTGGCACGCAGTCTTAAACAGGCAGGTTACGCAACGGGGCACTTTGGAAAATGGCACATGGGGGGGCAGCGAGATGTCGATGAGGCACCTCCAATCACTGACTATGGTTTTGATGCGTCTCTCACTAACTTTGAGGGCATGGGAGCGAAGTTATTGCCGCTTACGAAGACAGGTGACGGTAAGGTTGGAAAAATTTGGGGTGACGCTGTCAGGTTGGGCGAACCTGTTACATGGATGCAAAGGTCAAAAATCACTAGCGGTTTCATCGACGCGGCGATTCCTTTCATGGAAAAGGCCGAGGCGGCAAACAAACCTTTTTACATTAATGTCTGGCCCGACGATGTGCACAGCCCGTTCTGGCCGCCTGCAGAAGAATACAACGTTGCCAAGAGCAAGGGCAAACGTGGTTTATATCTTGCCGTTTTAGAGGCTATGGATCGGCAGTTTTCCAAATTGTTCAGTTACATTCGAGATAATCCCAAGCTCCGTAACAATACACTGTTATTGGTTTGTTCGGATAATGGCTGTGAGTTGGGAGCCGGTCAGGCTGGCCCGCTCAAGGGATACAAGACGCATCTGTTTGAGGGCGGGATTCGATCACCGCTGATTGTTTGGGGACCGGGCCTTGTCGCGAAAGATGCCGTTGGCACGCGAAATACGACCTCTGTGTTTTCCGCGATTGATCTTACGCCTTCGCTTCTCAAGTTGGCACATGCCAAGCCACCTGCTGGGACGATCTACGATGGCGAGGATGTGTTGGACACGTTGCTTGGTAAGTCCACTGCAGGAAGGCAGGCCGAAATTTTCTTTCGGCGTCCCCCGGATAGAAAAAACTACTACGGATATAGCCAATTGCCTGATTTGGCCGTCAGGCAAGGAGCTTGGAAATTGCTGTGTGATTACGACGGTAGTCGATCGCAGCTTTACCATCTCATTGATGATCCGGGGGAAGAAGACAATCTTGCTATCGACAAGCCAGACGTGGTGTCAGAATTGACGGCAAAGTTGCTGGCTTGGAACAAGGCCATCCCGCAGGATAATGGGCTGGCATTGGGAAAGCAGCCCGAAAAGAAAGCTGGCAGCAGCAGAAAAAGAAGATTCAGTTTGCAACAGGGAGATGACTTATCAGGAACAAGTGCGCCCAGTTACGGGGGACGAAGCGTAACGATCATCACCTCGTTTGACAGCAAAGGGTCAGACGGTGTGATTCTGGCACAGGGAGGCGATAAACAAGGGTATGCTCTCTATATTCGAGAGGGGAAGCTGGTGTTGGGGGTGCGTGACGCATGGAGGCTCACCGAAGCCGTTGCACGGGAACCACTCGTGTCAGGGATCGCGACGGTGACAGCTACGATTTCCAAGAGCGGAAAGATGGAGCTTGTTATCAACGGTAAGGTGGCTGCAACTGCGGATGCCGCGTGTGTTCTGACGCAGGCCGGTGACGGGCTTCAGGTGGGTGATGACAAAATCAAGCCCGTGGGTAAGTACACGGTCACTACCTTTGGTGGCAGAATCAGCGAGGTCAAGCTGAAGTTCGACTAGGCCGTGGGGGACGCACCTGCCATTGGCTTGGCTTTCCCAGTACAGACTCTAAGTTGGAGTGACACCGTTGTATTTCATGCGATGTGACAAAGGTGCATGTTGTAGAGAGTTGATCATTTAGCCGGCTAAGTCCGAGGTGTTGGTTGGCCGGCGAATACGTGTTGAGGCGAGGATGACCGTGGATCGACCTTGAACCGCATATTCACTTGCATTATCGAGTGCGGTTCCGTCGGTGATGTCATTGGGAGACGCCATGTCCGTGTCCACAATTCGTTGCCAAGCGTGGAATTCTGCAGGAACGCAAGGCAAGGCGAAGGTGATCTCTTCCCAATAGGCATTGAAAATCAGGTGATACCAGCGATGGTTGGTATCGATGGTAAACGCAACGCTGCGTGATTGATCACCCCAGTCGGGTTGGTCCAGTTGCGTTCCATGCCAACGTACACTTGCTCGTTCAATCACCTCGGTTAATGGCAGCATCGGGTCCGTACGTTCAGGCAATCCTTGTCGATAGCTGATCAGTCGGCGAACAAACCGGTGCAGATCAGCATTCTTTTCTAGCAAACTCCAATCAAACCAGCTGGTTTCGTTGTCTTGGCAGTAAGCATTGTTATTGCCGTTTTGGGTGCGGCGGACTTCGTCACCCATCACAAGCATGGGTACGCCAAGCGAGAGGATATTGGTGGCGAAGAAATTTTTGATCTGTTTCAGTCGGAGCGTCTCGATGGCTGGGTCATCGGTGGGACCCTCAACCCCGCAATTCCAGCTCAGGTTTTCATTGTGACCATCACGGTTGTCTTCGTTATTTGCTTCGTTGTGCTTCTTGTCGTAAGAAACCAGGTCGTTCATCGTGAAGCCATCGTGTGAGGTCACGAAGTTGACACTTTGCTCCGGTTCTCGATTGCGATGTCCATAAATATCGGGGCTGGCAAGGAACCGTTTCGCAAACACGCCCGCCTTCTTTTCATCTCCCTTGATGAATGCACGTACGTCATCCCGAAAGCGACCGTTCCATTCCTTCCAGTGGTCGCCAAAGAAGTTGCCCACTTGATACAAACCAGCTGCATCCCAGGCTTCCGCGATCAGCTTGGTGCCACTGAGAACCGGATCGGTCTCAATATCCCACAGAATGGGAGGATTGGCTTCGGGATTGCCGTAGATATCACGTGAGAGGACAGACGCCAGGTCAAACCGGAAGCCATCTACATGCATCTCCTCAACCCAGTATCGAAGACTTGACAGAATCAGCCGCCGGACAATGGCGTGATTTCCATTGAGTGTGTTCCCGCAACCACTGAAGTTCGCGTAATGACTACGCTCCGGTTGGGTATCTGTTTGCTCCTGCGGAATGTAGTAGGCAGAGTTCTCGAGACCTTTGAAACAAAACGTCGGGCCGACTTCGTTGCCCTCAGCCGTGTGGTTGTAAACGACGTCCAGAATGACCTCGATACCCGCGCGGTGCAGGGTCTTGACCATGTCTCGGAATTCGTCCAGCACGCCAAGTGGTTCTTTCGAAGCAGCGTATCCCGAATGCGGAGCGAACAACGAAACCGGATTGTAACCCCAGTAATTGCTCAAGCCTGGGGGCGCTTCCTGTGGATCAAATTGGAACACAGGAAGCAGTTCAACCGCCGTGACACCCAGGTCCTGCAAGTAGGGGATCTTCTCAATCAGACCGGAATAGGTCCCTCGTTTCTCGGCGCTCACACCAGATGACGGATGTCGTGTGAAACCACGCACGTGCATTTCATAAATGATTGTCTTGTTAAACGGACGGCAGAGCTGGGTGTCTCCTTCCCAATCGTACTGTGAAACGTCGGCCACCACGCTCTTCATCGCATGAGGTGTATTGTCGCCCGGCCTCGCGCCAGCCTCGCGATCAAAACGCTCTGGAATCGCGATGGCCCGACCGTAGGGATCAAGCAGGATCTTTTCACCATCGAAACGCATGCCATGCTCTGGCAGGAATGGCCCCTGCACGCGATAACCATAGATCTGGCCTTGTTTCAAACCGTCAACGTGCACATGCCAATAATGAAATGTCTGGTGTTTGCGAGCATCAAGTTTGATCGTCGTGGTCGGCATCAAGTCATTCACATCGTCAAACAGCAACAGTTCCATCCCGGTGCAGTTTTTCGAATGCACGCTGAAGTTCACTCCCGTTGGAGTGATGCTGGCACCTAGCGGATAGGTCGTGCCGATTCCAATTGCGGACATGGGTCAATTTGGTTGTTGGGGAAGAAGAGAGTTGCGGGTTGCGAGGTATTGGCAGTCGTGGGGACTCTTCGATCCAGAGAATGAAGCGTTCGAGGCTGAGTTGTGATGGTTATGTCGGGCGAGGTTATTCCGGTCGCTAATTCTGTCCACCATCGCAAAAAGACAAAAGACCTGTCCGCTAAATGGGATCATAGCGGCATGCGTCTGGTTGTCCCCGATGGAATGCGCGTAGTATCCTGCTGACTCGTTTCAAGCGTTGTTGGGGACGTATTTTCGTGACACCTCCATCCGAATTACTTTCTGTGGTGCACCAGTATGCTGTTGATCGCGACAGATGAAGCAGGCTATGGGCCCAAATTGGGTCCACTCATCATCACGGGTACAGCATGGGAAGTGCAAGGTCACCCAGATCGGGAATCTCTTGAGGAACTATTTGCACCTCTTCGTGAGCCAAACCTGTGTGGCGAGAATTCGGTCGTTGTGGATGACTCTAAAGCGGTTTTTAAACCATCCAGCGGGTTGGCTGGCTTGCACGCCGTGATGAGTGCTTGCATGCATTGGTGCAAAAGGCCAGAAGATTCTCTTGTGGAGTCATTGCCTTGGCTGGCGGCTGAAGATTTTGATTCGATCACGAGCACACCCTGGTTATCGACGCAGGGAGAAGATTTGCCGTGGCTGAGTCGTGAACAAACCAGCCAATGTTTACAGAACTGGCAGGCGACAGGTTTGCGACTGGTTGGGTTTGCGTGTCGGGTGATCACGGCAAAGGAGTTCAATGAATTTTGTAGCAGCGGTGCGAATAAGGCAGATTTGCTCTCGCAGACAACCTTGAACCTGGTAAAAAAATTGGCCAAACGACATCAGGCAGAGGCGGAGTTCGCTGACTGTGAATTCACTGACGTGTACTGTGATCGTCACGGTGGCCGGCGATATTATGCAGGCGTGCTGCAGCACGTCTTTTCGGATCGCGTTGTCCAGGTGGAGGCGGAGACGGCAAAGGAGAGTTCTTATCAGCTGGTGGGTGCTGATTCCAGACTGTCGGTCCGATTTACCGTAAAAGGTGATCGTTTTACCCCCGTCGCACTAGCGTCGATGCAGGCAAAATATTTGAGAGAGCGGTGCATGCAGGCCTTCAATCAGTACTTTGCCAAGCGGTACACTGGCGAACTGACGCCGACGGCCGGTTATCCGGTGGATGCAGATCGTTTTTTGTTGTCCATTGCAGCGTTGATCGAGCGTGAGCAGATCAAGCGAGAGACTCTGGTTCGCGCCAGGTGATCACGAATTCTTCATCAGGTGTCGAATTGCGAGGACCCATTCATGCATGTGAAGCAGTTGGCGAAAGTGTGCCCAGCGTTCTGGCGTGTTTTTAAGGAGGAATCGGTTTTTGGAAAACAATGGAGAGACAGCAGTGAACGCAACGGCGCCAAAATCGTTGGTGGAAATCGCGTACGACTCTGAACTCACGCGGCAATGTGGCAGGGTTCTGGTCGATGCGTTGGCTGACCATTTGGATGGCGTGCAGGCCGGCGACGGGCTGGTGCAGCGTTGGCGGGATCCAGAGCTGAATATCTCAGACGCAGCTGGTTGGCTTGAAGCTGCAGAATTTTCTGGTCCTGACGGTGTCTTGGACCAGTTTAAAGAACTGTTGGAGCTGAGTTTGCAGCGGGGGCAGAATCTGAATCACCCCCGATGTGTGGGACATCAGGTACCAGCGCCGCTGCCCCTGGTTGGCTTGTTTGACGCCGTTACCACGATGACCAATCAAGTTCAGGGTGTGTATGAGATGGGGCCGTGGGGGATTGCCGCAGAAAGAGCCGTGATCGACCGAATCGGAAAGCAGATCGGATACACGGCAGGAGAATTCGGAGGCTTAGTGACTTCCGGAGGCAGTTTGGGAAATCTAACGGCATTGTTGGCTGCACGGAACGAGGCGTGCCCTTGGGTCTGGGGCGATGGCAATCAACCGCATGCGGTGACTGACGAGGCTGGCATGCACGATGAGGGCCAGAGAGCTGACGCACGGATGCCGGTGTTGGTGGTCCACGCTGACGCTCATTACTGCATTGATCGCGCTGCTGGAGTGATGGGGATTGGCAAAGCAAATGTGTTGAAAGTTCCCTTGGATGAGCAGAGGCGAATGGATGTCTCCGCATTGGAAGGATTGCTGGCAAGCTTGAGGGCAGACGGGGTTCCGATCATTGCCGTGGTAGCCGTCGCTTGCACAACGGCGGTTGGAGCGTTTGACCCGATCGACTCGATAGCCGATGTCTGCTCACGACACGGCGTTTGGTTGCATGTTGATGCCGCACATGGTGGTGCCGTTTGTCTGAGTCGGCGACACCGGCACCTTGTGCGTGGACTGGAAAGAGCTGATAGCGTTGTGTTCGATGCTCATAAAATGATGTTTGTACCAGCGGTCTGCGCACTGGTGTTCTATCGAAATAAACAAAATCGATTTCGTGCCTTCGAGCAGACGGCCCCTTATCTGTTCGATCCCTCGGCTCCCGATATGTCTGAATACGATAATGGAGTGGTCACATTCGAGTGTACCAAGCGGTCAGCTGCACTCGGACTTTGGGCGGCCCTAAGCATGTTTGGCTTGGACTTGTTTGAACAGCTGGTGGATCGCGTTTTCCACGTTGCACAGCAATTGTATGATCTGCTTGATGCAGCGAAACAGTTTGAGGTGCTCGGTCAACCACAGGCAAACATCGTGGTGTTTCGCTTCTTGCCCGAGATGTTGACCAGGCAAAGCGGTGACACGAGCGATGCAGCAAGTTTGAAACTCAGCCAACTGCAGCTGCGAATACGTCGAGCCATGCTCGAATCGGGGTTCGCCTATTTGACTCAAACTACACTCAGCGGCAATGCGTATTTGCGATGCACGATCATGAATCCGCTGACTGATGAGTCGCAGTTATCGAAGATTATCACCGAGGTGAATCGGGTAGGCCCTTTGTTGTGGACAGAGTTGCAAGAGACTGGTCTGGCGACGGATTGAGGGTGTCGAGGGCTGCGTGTGTGGACCGCACAGGTACGTGACACGCCCGTGCAAGTATTTATNCCTTGCACTGCTTCTGCGTTCGCAGCGGTTCGNAAAAANCGCGAATCAGCTCGCTACGCACCCTTGGGGCGAAAGGCGACAAACCGACTTTCATTGGTGGTCAGNCGCGGACCCTCGATCAAATCGATGCAGTAGGGGATCGCGGGAAAGACCGCATCAAGGCATTCGCTGATGGCTTTGGGTTTACCGGGAAGATTGACGATCAATGATTTCCCTCGGATACAAGCGGTCTGCCTCGAGAGAATCGCGGTCGGGACCTTTTCGAGTGAAACTTTTCTCATCAATTCCCCAAAGCCGTGCATCATCTTCTCAGAAACCGCCTCGGTGGCCTCGGGGGTCACGTCGCGTCGGGCGGGACCAGTTCCTCCGGTGGTGACGACAAGGCAGCAGCCCTCGTCATCGCAGAGTTCCTTTAACGTACTCTCAATCAAGCTTTGGTCGTCAGAGATGACACGTGGTACAGACTGCCACGGGCTTGTGAGAACTTCATTCAGGTAGTCAGCGATGGCGGGACCACCCAAATCCTCGTATTCGCCTCGGCTGGCACGATCGGATACGGTGACGACTCCTATCTTGGCGCTCGTCATGCGAGGATCTCCTTGACCACGCGGGCAGGTTCAACTCCCGTCAGTTTAGCGTCGAGTCCCTGGTGTTTCACCGTGAAGCGTTCATGGTCGATTCCCAAGGTATGCAGGACAGTGGCATTGAAATCGTTGATATGAACTGGGTCTTCAAGAATATTGTAGGAATAGTCATCGGTTTTTCCATAGTCAAAGCCCTGCTTGAAACCGCCGCCCGCTGCCCATGTGCTGAAGCAACGACCATGATGATCGCGACCGTGACTGGTTTCGGTCAGTTTTCCCTGACTGTAGATCGTGCGTCCAAATTCACCCCCGAATATGACCACCGTATCCTCCAGCATTCCGCGTTGTTTCAGGTCCTTGACCAGAGCCACCGCGGGCTGATCAACACTCTTGCAATTGGTGGTCAGTTCCTTGGGAAGGTTCCCATGTTGATCCCAGCCGCGGTGAAACAGTTGCACAAAGGGTACACCGCGTTCGGCCAGTCGCCGGGCAATGATGCAGTTGGCGGCAAAGGTTCCCGGTTTCTTTGAATCATCACCATAAAGCTTATAGGTAGCCTCGCTCTCGCTGGAGAGGTCCATCAGATCGGGTACCGAAGTCTGCATCCGGTAAGCCATCTCATATTGAGCGATTCGAGTTTGGATTTCGGGGTCGCCCACATCACTGAAACGGGTGGCGTTGAGCTCGGCAATGCCATCAAGCATCTGACGGCGGGTTTCGGGATCAATGCCGTCTGGATTGTTCAGATACAACACCGGATCTTCGCCGCTGCGAAATTGAACTCCCTGATGTTTTGACGGCAGGAAACCCGAACCCCATAGTCGCGAGAACAGGGCTTGCCCGGCTTTTGCGCCCCGTGAAATCATCGTGACGTACGCGGGAAGATTCTCGTTGGGGCTTCCCAGCCCATAACTCAGCCATGATCCCATGCTGGGGCGGCCCAGTTGTTGCGTGCCGGTGTTGATGTAGGTCATCGCGGGGTCATGGTTGACCGCTTCCGTGTTCATCGTGCGCACGATTGTCATTTCGTCGACAATCGATGCGGTATGCGGCAGCAGTTCGCTGTTAACCCAGGTTCCCCGCTCTCCATACTGCTTGAACTTGAACATGGGAGAAACGCATGGAAAGGTTTTCTGACCACTCGACATACCGGTTAAACGCTGGCCATTGCGGATGGAGTCCGGCAACTCGGTGCCATGCAGTTTCTTCATCTCCGGCTTGTAGTCAAACATGTCGATATGACTGGGCCCACCTGCCAAAAAAAGGTAGATCACCCGCTTTGCTGTGGCCGGAAAATGCGGGAGCTCCGGCAAGCCTGGATTCGAACTCGAGCGGGGCGAGGGTGCGGCATGGCTGGAGCCTGATCCCGCCAACAGGCTGCCCAGTGCCGCAGCGCCAAGGCAACCACGTCCACGACGCAGCAACTGCCGCCGTGTCATCTGTAATTCAAATTCCTGGATCGGATTCATTGGATTCAAGCGTCTGTGAGAATGATCTGTGAGAATTATTCGCGTGTCAGGGTTTCATCAAGGTTCAAGAGGGAGCTGGATACGATTGTCCAGGCTGCGTGTTCATGGACGGCTAGCGATTCTTCCCGTTTGGACTCTCCGACTGAGAGTAGCTTCGCAGCAGCTTCCGGGTTGTCAGAATACTTTTTGGATGCGTTATTGAAGACGCGCTGCAAGACTGCCGTTTCATTCTTGGTAGGGTAGCGGGATGTTGCAAGACGAAACCCGTAAGCGATGCGATCTTCGATTGTCGTACCACCTTCGCGAATCAACCGTTCTGCCATGTGCCGCGATGCTTCCACGAATTGGGTATCATTCAGAGTGACCAGGGCTTGCAAAGGAGTGTTCGTACGTGCGCGGCGAATGATGCATTTCTCGCGAGTGGGAGCATCAAAGATTTGCATAGAGGGCGGTGGAGCCGAGCGTTTCCAGTAGGTATAGATGCTTCGTCGGTACAGCTTATCGCCATGATCCTGAGTGAACCGGGGATTCCCGCCCAAGCCAACTTCTGCCCAAAGTCCTGGTGGCTGATAGGGCTTGACGCCCACGCCACCCATCTCGTCATTTAGCAAGCCGCTGAGCGTTAAGGCAGTGTCGCGTATGAATTCCCCTTGCAGACGAAAACGGGGACCACGACTTAGCAGGTGATTGTCAGGGTCTGCGCGGTAGGCATCTGTGGTGCTGGCAGAAGATTGACGGTAGGTCCGCGAAAGAACCATTTCCTTAAGAATCCGTTTTACGTTCCAGCCATTTTTCGCGAAGTCCACGGCTAGCCAGTCGAGCAATTCCGGATGCGTGGGGAAGTCACCCTGAACGCCAAAATCCTCAGGCGTGCTGACAAGCCCCCGACCAAACAGCATCTGCCAATAACGGTTAATCGCCACTCGAGATGTCAGGGGATGGTTCGCCGAGAACAACCACTGCGACATGCCGAGGCGATTCTTCGGAACGCCGTCGTCCATTGCCGGTAGAACCCCTGGAGTGCCCGGAGAGACTTCCTGGTCAGTGGGAGAATCGTAGGCGCCTCGATTCAGGATGAATGTCTTTCGCGGTTTGGGCTGGTTGCCCATGACCATCACAGTCGTCAGAGGTTTTTTGAGCTCGGTGATTGTCGATTCCAGGTCTTTCTGCTGTTTCAGTAATCCCGGGTATTCCTTGTCCTCCGTCAAAAGATAATGCTTTTTGATACTTTCGTTCTGTGCGTCGGTGCGATCTGACTCGGCAATGGCAAGCAGTTCAGCAATCGGGTTTGCGTCGGCAAGTAATTGGACCTGCGCTATGTCCAGTGCACGATCGTAGATGCGAATGTCATCGACTTGCGCTTTCAGGCGTGAACCGGGGTGGCGACTGCCAACGAGAAGAGTTTTCTCTGTCTTGATCGTGTCTTTCAGGCGGTCCTGTTCAATGTTCCATTCCCACTCCTGACCGTCCACGTAGATCTTGACGCCTGATGCCTTGGATGACCCATCGTAGACAGCAAAGACGTGGTGCCATTTATCGGCCTCAAGTTTCTTCTTGGTGGTCACTTTGATTGCGTTATCGGGCCAGGTGTGAATCAAGTGAACGGAAACCGGGCTGTTGCCCGCGAAAAGATCAAACCCACGGTACTTGTTGCCATCGTCCATTTTGGCAATCAAGGCCCCTTGGCCACTGTTCTTGGACGGTTTGACCCAGCCGCCGTAAGAAAACGAGTCGCTGCGTTCGAAGTCGCCGACCGAACCCGCGTCCACCCAGTTGGAGCCATTGAATTTAAGGGTGAAGTCACTCCGGTCAGCAATCCATTCCGCTTTGCCCTTGATGTCTGCAGTGATCAGCCTCGAGGCATCTGCATTACCTGCATCTTTTTCTTCGTTTGCATTCTTGGCATTGTCAGCCTTCCCAGCATCGTCAGCCTTCCCTGCATCTTCAGCCTTGTCAGCATCAGCAGCGTTGGATGTGGAATGCGTCAGAGCACTTTGGGTTTTGTTTTTCGAGCCTTCCGTGAACGGCAGGTAGAGAATATTGCCCGCCGGAGACGCAACAACATCCTTCTCTTCCGAGTTGATTTTCTCAAGCCACTTTTCGAAGGCGGGGCCACAGTTGGTCGCGACCTCGATCAATCGTTTTTTCGAGTTCGCCAGTTCGTTCTCGACATCAGGAAGCTCTGCTTGCTTCGCGGGATCGGGGATCTCCATCGTTGGTGCAGCGTTGCCACGCCGGGTTTGCATGCCCCCATCACTGCTGACGTTAAAGAATGCGAAAAACTTGTAGTACTCTTCCTGCGATATGGGGTCGTACTTGTGGTCATGGCATTGGGCGCATTCCATGGTCAGTCCCATCCAGACAGTCGAAGTCGTTTTGACGCGATCGACGGCGTATTCGACGCGATACTCTTCTGCAAAGGCACCCCCTTCATCGGTGGTCCCATTATTGCGATTGAATCCTGCAAGCACTTTTTGTTGGGTGGTTCCCTCGGGCAACAGGTCGCCAGCGATTTGGGCGATCGAGAATTCGTCAAACGGCATGTTTTGATTGTAAGCATCGACAATGGCGTCTCTCCAACCCCACATGTCCCGCGGACCATCAGCGTGATAAACGCTGGTGTCGCCATATCTTGCTGCGTCCAGCCAAGCGAGTCCCATGCGTTGCCCGTATCTTGGTGAGGCAAGGAGTCGATCAACAACGGTCTCGTAAGCGTCAGCAGAGGAGTCAGCCAGAAAAGCATCAATCTCCGCAAGGGTGGGTGGCATGCCAGTCAAATCATAAGTGACACGCCGCAACAGTTTTTCACGCGAGGCTTCATCCGCCAGGCTACCCGTTGGTGTTTGTTTGGAAATCCACTCATCAATGACGTCTCTTGTCTTGGTTGATTTCGTGCTCGCTTTGGTTGGGGCTGAGAAAGACCAGTGTTGTGACCATTCTGCGCCGTTTTGAACCCACCGTTTCAGTAGTGTGATTTCCTCAGGTGAAAGTTCTTTCTTGGTCTCCTTGGGAGGCATTTGGCTCTCGTCGGTTGCCAAAATGCGTTTGATCAATTCACTCGCAGCAGGATCCCCTGCCGTGATGACCGCGGCCGCCTCAGATTCGACATCAAGACGCAAATCGGCTTCTTGGTGTTCCTTGTCCGGACCATGGCAGAAATAACATTTGTCCGCCAAGATTGGCCGGATGTCCCGGTCAAATCTGATTTCCGGTGATTGGGCCCGTACCGGGGGGGGGCACGCCAGAAGCACGAGAGCCAGACAACACAGATAGTGATAACTCTGATAACGCAGACGCATGAATTGATGCAATAGGTTGGACGGAACGTTCGGGCAGGAACCCGTATTCTAGCAGCTTTTTTCCGTTTGCTGCTGTGGTCAAAAGCCGCGAGAATCGCCGCATCTCGACACGAGGAGACGCTCCCCTCAAACGTCATTATGGCGATTTTTCACGATGATTCTTGTAACAGGGACGCATTAAATTGTACATTTCACGCATGCTTTACGCCGAATCGGTTCAATCCTGATTGACACCACCCACAGTGACGGACCACTTGCACTTGTTTTGAAGTTACGCGTGGGCTCGATTTGCATGCTGGTGTTTGGGAAAGAGACGACAGACCTTTGTGAATGCAGTAATCGCGTTGTCCTGCGTGTAGCCGATCTGCAGCATCGCTCCCGGCGTTCTTCCTTTGTCACCTCCAGCAATCTGGTTGTACAGCTTGATCGCCTCATTGTGTTGTTCGAGACGCCGGTGGCAGGATGCCATGTCTCAGCAGCTATCCGGCAAACGCTCCGATTGGCGATAATATCCAATCGCCTTCTTCTACTGTTCTGAATCCTTGTGGGGCGTCGCAGTCTTCCCATAACGAACGATCAGCATTTGCTGCGTCTTCCTGGACCAGTTGCTGGTACAAGGCAATGGCTTCGTCGTGTTTTTTGAATTCCCGGTAGGCGGCTGTGCTTTCAGCTTTCCAATTGGACCGATTATCGACGGCTCCAGAAATCAGCTTGTTGTAGGTCTGGATGGCTTGGGCGATGTCTTTTTTCCTGACGGTATCTGGTTGTGACTAATTGCAGGCTCTCAATCTTATCTTCAAATTCCTTATAGGCTGTACGTGCTTTGGCATGTTCCCCATTGGCGAGATGCCACTCGGCGATTTGTCGTAGCAGTTAATCGTCAATGCCAAAACGTTTTGCGATGTTCGCAAATTCCTTAGCCACTTCGGGAGTCGCTTTGCTGACCGGAGAACATCCACCAGAAGAAAGCAAAGGTTTCTCGCAGGATTGTTTTCCCGTACTGGCATGCCAGATTGCATGAAATGTACAGCAAGCCTACGCATTGAACGTCTGAATTTTTGTCTTTCCCCTTTCAATCTTTTGACGGGGTATTTGTTTATCTGCTCAATCGCATTCGGATTTGTGTTCCCGAGTGACGCACGCAAAAGAATTGACTGTGATCCCCTTGATGTGTTTAGGGACAAGAGTCCCACGGGTACCTAAGATATTGATACAAGCCCTGCCACCGGCGGAGGTCGTCTGGTTGGTCGCCATGTTTGACGGATCGGAGTGGCTATCTTTGTCCTACGAATTCGCGAAGCAACGCAGCAGAACGCTTCTTCGCTTGTGACTTCTGCTCGGGTGTAAAGCGGTTTCCTCGGAGGTCTCGGGCATTTGCAGCATTGGGGTGCCCGAGCGTAGAAGCAACAGAGAAATAGGCGTAGGCCTCAATGTAGTCACGTGGCATGCCCACGCCGGTGTTGAATAACAAACCCAGCTTGTAAATCGAATCCGGGTCGCCCTGCGCAGCACTCATCTGCCACCACTTTACGGCTTCTGCGTCATCTTGTTTCACGCCCCGGCCGTTCGCATACATCTCAGCAAGCATGCGCTGGCCATCTGGATTCCCCTGTTCTGCCGCCAAACGATACCACTTTATTGCCGCAGCTTGGTCTTCTGGAACACCATTGCCCCTCGCATACATGGTGCCCAGTTGGTATTGCGACGAAGCAATTCCTCGCTTCGCCAAGGTTTCGGTTGCGGATACATCCCCCGCACTCGCACGTTTCTGCAAAGCCTTACGTGACTCACCACAGCCGCAACATGCGGTCACAGACAAAATGACAACCAAGTATTTCACAGGCACCAAGCATCAGCTCCAAAGTCAACGAAAAAAATAGGACTCATGAGACCTATCGCAGACGCGTAACACCGATAAACAAAGTTGCGACGAACGGTGTGGATCGTATGGAGATACAAGTTGATTGACCGGAAAATAGTTGATTGATTCCCACATGGCGGATTGATCAAACAACACTTCGGTCTGTAAGAGTGTGGGGGTGTCTGAGGTCCGAGCTTGAACCTGAGCCGGTGAGCGAAAGGGAGATTAGCCGAGTCGTTTCTGAGTTGTTGGCGGGCTCTTTCTCATAAAGGGAGCCAAGACTCAACGAGGTGTTTTTCCAGTTTGGGAGGGTGTGCTACGATCTTGTTCTTCGTTATCCAATTGTGTTTGAAAGCAGGACATGTGTGCCGGTCAAACTTTCCTCTGCAGGGGGGCGTCTGCTCGTGCTCAGTTCCACCCTCGGCCACTGATCGAACCCGAAACCAAGAATAAGGTGATACGATGTGTCAGAACTATCATCAACGACAAGCCGAAGAAAAGACTTGGGGCTCACTCATTGGTCGCTGGCTTCATTTGTTCATCTTTAAGACGCTTTTCGGCATTAGCTTGATCTCTAATTTCTGGTTGCAGTCGACGTTGGCTGAGACTTGGAGTGACGACTCGGGTAAATTTGAAATCGAGGCTGACTTTGTAGGTGTCACCGATCAGCATGTCCTATTGAGAAAAACGAGTGGTGTGACCATCAAGGTTCCTATCAACCGACTCAGTGTCGCGAGTCTAACGCTCGCCAGAAAACTGCATGAAGTCAACAAAATTGAGCCTGCTGTACCGTCAGCCGGGTCTGAAGTTGGGGCTTCAGATGAAAAAACTCTGAGTGTCGTCGACGCTGGTGACTTCACCTTTGTCATCCACAGTGTGACAAAAGGGGAGCGTCCAAAGGCAGGAGAGCAAACTGCTGAACGCCACAAAGGAACCACAAGTATAACAGTCGATTTGTCATGCGAAAATCGCACCGCAAAGGTGACTCGAATACTCGCAACCTCGATCAGAATCATCGATAGCTTGGGGAGGATCATACCTTCCCGTGATCAAGTTGAGTCATTTAGTCCACCGAATATGCAAAGACGCATGCAGGTCGGCGTAAATGTCATGATGATGAGTGCCAGCAGGGTCTCTGAGAAAGAAGACGGAGCGAAGGGCGGGGGCGGACTTCACGGTTCTGAGTCGTTTGATCCTAAGTCCTATGATCAGGACGAGGAGGATTCGGTTCTCCGGGCCATCAAATTACTGCCAGGTACCCCGGTTCGTCGTGAAGTTACTTTTTATGTGCCGGACGATACGGTCGGGGGACCTTTATTCATCGATATTCCCTGTCGAGGACGGGGGACTCAGGTTGAGGAAACGACACAGGAGTTGATGCAGACGAGACTTAAACTGAAACAGAGCTCGGATGAAATGAAATCCATGGCGAAAAATTTGGTTGCTAACCGTGGGTTGCGTCCTGGATATGCACCCAAAGTTCTGAACGAATCCGTTAGGATTGCAATTCAGAAATCAGAACCCGGAAGCTACAAATCAGCTCATCTGGGTGAGCTAATTGAGACCGAGCAATTACGCTGGCAAATTAACGGTTTCGAGCAAGTGGATAAGCTGCCGACTGGGAATAGAACGGCTTCGGAGAATGCCACAATCGTAAAAGTTGAGTACACGTTAGAAAACCTGACCAACAAGACTTTTGATGCGAAACCGGATCTTCAGCTCAGGCACGACGCAGACGGGCGGACGTTCGAGGCAGTGAAGAGTTTGATGATCGAGGCAACTCCTCAGTTGGTACCGGGGATTCGGAAAACACTCACTGCATACTTTCCTGTGCCCTCCGCTTTGGCTGAAGGTCCACTGAGTGTGGGCATCGCCGAAAGACAGATTCCTCAGTTAAACTTTGGAGTGGAAGTTGCGTTACGCGAATCCGCCGGTGAGCTGCCAAGAACGATCTACGCAGTCTTCGATACTAATCGTCAGGCGGCTGGCCTTGGTATTGGCAATAATCTCGCTTCCGGGAGCCCAAAAACCGCGGGAGCAGGTTCATGGGCACCGAAATCACCGCTCAAGCTGCTGGGCGATCGGTTTCGGTTTAATGATCACGCTTACACTTTTCAGGAAATTGAAAAAACCGAGAAGCTTGCTCGCAAGACAGCTCCCCAGGGAACAGTGTTTGTCATCGTTAATTGCACAATTGAAAACCTCAAGGGATATACAGATTCGATCTATGGGCTGGATTTCAAAGAGTTTACCTTGCTAGGTTCGGACGGAGCTGAGTTTAAAGTTGATGAGTCGTTGCAACGAGATGTTCAAGTGGGGCTGCAGGAAACCCATCCCAACGTTCCCATCACAGGCCGCCTGCCTTTCATTGTTCCGAAAAAATTTGTCAGTGGACCGCTTACGTTAAGACTTTTTAAACCTGGGTTCCTCGGGCGAAAGAATTTAACCATCGAAGTTGACCTTACTCAGAGAACAAAGGCAGCGGTGGACGCTGTTGCCACTGAAGTTAGTGAACAAGTAGGCCCCGGTCGGCACGCAAACCCAGCGAGCAAGGTTTTGGGAGAAGAGATTGGCCTGGGCAAGAAGTTTGTCGTGGAGGGTTTCGCTTACACCTTCAAGCAATATCGGGTGTCCGATACTCTTGAGCGGCGGTATGGCCCTCCGGCTACGTTACCCGGTGGTGGGAAATTTATAATTGTTGAGTTTGAGGCATCCAATCAAACTGACGAGAAGGTGCGACTGGCCGCCGAAATGAAATTGGTTGATCATCAAGGTCGGATCTTTGAAATGTCTCGGTACACGCAAATCAATGATACTTTTAAGTCATTTGAGGCTGGGCAAACCACCATCTTAAAAGTCGGATTTGTGGTTGCAGCGGAAACGCCGCAGGATGGTGTCGTGTTGCAGTTGCAGCACGTTCAATGGCAATCAGGTAAGTCCGTTTCCCTAGCGGAGGATCCCCCAGAAATAAGAATTCGGCTTAAGTAGGCGACAGGCCAGGGGCCCCACCTGTGCCGCTTTGGGTGCTACGGTGAGAAGAAATTGTAACTTGCATTTAGCTTGTCCTCTCGTCGTGACGGGGAAGCGGCGATGCGGCCCGGTTTTGTTGTTAAAAGAAGCCTCTCGCTGATTACAAACATGTAGCAACCTGCACGCCTGCTGCTCTGAGCCTCCGTGTTCTGTCCTACAACTCATCCTATCACTTTTGTCCCATGAAGAATGATCACAGGCCTAATCAGCAAGAATGCAACGGTTGCCGTCATTGCGGTGCTGTTTTAAACGAAGGAGCAGACTTTTGCCGAGCATGTGGTAGCAGTGATAGCGATGGTTGGCGAGATGACGCGGATCTCGTTGACGATGATTTTGATTACGACGCGTACCTGTTAGAGGAGTTCTCAACGTCAGGCTTGAATCGCCAGACACCCATTCTGTGGCGGTGGGTCGCGATCGGCCTCATCATGCTGTTGGGGCTGGTGGTTTTATTGGCGTTTCGTTGATTGGGGTGAACAGTTCGGGAACAGGAACTGGCCTGCGATTCAAAAACGTAAATATGATCACTGTGGTAACAGGCGAAACGGCTCCCTAGCATTAGCAACCATTGTCAATGGTTATCATGATTTGAGATGACCTCGGTGATTCCTGATTGATTCCCTTCGTGTCAACTGATTGAATGGAGATGCTTGAACGTGTTTGTAACGGATGGTGAGGTCGAACCGGCAGGAATGCAAGCAATAGAGTCCCTGATAGTCAATGAAGTGCTTGCTTCGGCAGAATATTGCAAAACCACAAGCTCCACGAATACGAGGGCGTTGGTTGACGTGCGCAACGGCAGTATCGACGAAGCTTCATTGCCTAAGTGCTATCTGACGGACGGGCAGACAGCAGGACGCGGGCGTCATGGGCGATCATGGCAAAGCGATGGGGGCACATTGACTTTTTCTGTGGTCATGAAGAGCTGCATCAGCAATATTCGGCATATGCAAATTTTGCCGTTGGCAGTGGGGTTGGGAATTGCAAGGTTCATCGATTTTGAATTTGCCCCACTGCAGGCCAAATTAAAATGGCCGAACGATGTCAATATTGGGGGAGGAAAGGTCGCAGGGGTGTTACTGGAAACCAGCGGTGATTCACTTGGCTTGACGGTGATCGGAGTTGGAATGAATGTTTCCTCGGAACCCGGCTTGGATAACAATCCACAAGGAATTTCGGTGAGAAGTCTGACCCAAGTTGTGGGGCGAAAAATCCGACGATACGACGTGTTTGCTCCGTTAATGGAGTCAATCGTACAGACGATCAACGAGTCACATAATGATTTCAAGGTAATCATTGATGAGTTTCGTAGACGCTGTTTATTGACCGGGCAGGAGATAAGCTTTCAGCACCAGAATCGAGAGTGCGTCGGTGTATGTGAGGGTATTTCCGAGGATGGCGCTTTGTTGGTAAGCACTCCTCGTGGGATGCAAGTCATCAACAGCGGCGAAGCGCGACTGGTGCGGATAACGAAGCGGTAGACGCGGCAACGCAATGGAACAGTTTCCAGTGATTTGAATTACGATGGTTACAGATGCCGTCATTCGGGCGGTGACTTACTAAAGTGTGCAGAAACCTACAGAGAGTTCGGAAATGAGTTCAAAACAACGACCGGTAGCATTGGTAACTGGATCGGCGACAGGAGTTGGGCGTGCATGCGTCTTGCAGTTCGCATCGCGAGGTTATGATGTGGTTGTGAATTATTCGCGAAGTGCGCACGAAGCTAAAGAAACGGTGATCAAAGCCAAGTCACTTGGTGCCGATGTTTTGCTCGTTCAATGTGATGTGTCTGATGACTCATTGGTCCAACAAATGATCGACTCCATCAAGTCTCAGTTTGGAAGGCTTGATGTTGTTGTCAACAATGCGGCGACTACCAACTTCATCGACCACTCGGATCTTGATTCAATGACCGAAGAGATATGGGACCGCATTCTTGAAGTCAATCTCAAGGGCGCGTTCTTTGTAACTCGGGCAGCGGCACCGTTATTGGAAGTGAGTGCTAATGGGGCCGTGGTCAATGTCAGTTCGGTAGCGGGGATCACGGGAAGCGGTTCTTCGATCGCCTACTGTGCCAGCAAAGGAGCGTTGAATACGATGACAAAATCACTGGCGCGGGCGCTGGCCCCCGAGATTCGCGTCAATGCAGTTTGTCCCGGACCCATCGATAGCCGCTGGATTCGAGAAGGAAATCCCGGCACAAGCATTGAGTCGATGGTTGCGGACTACCCCCTACCAAAAGCATCCACGCCGGACGATATCGCTGATGCGGTTGTGTTCTTCTCGCTTGGAACCAGCATGGCTACCGGACAACTGCTGAGTGTGGATGGGGGACAGACGCTGGGATGAACGGGAAGCATGCCGAGTTCGATTTGGTACCGATTGGTCGATTACTGTCAACGGCGATGTACAGGAAGTGAGGGGCTCGAGCGAGGCCCTTCGAGGGTTCATTCGTGGAGGATTTCCGATTGTCGGTTTGAGTTTGTTGCATAGTTTCTATGTGTTTTGCAGCTGAGTGTTTATGCTTGACAAGAATGAGGGGTCGGTGTCTGAACTCCGAACCTAGATAAACCAGGGAAATGTTCTGGGACACCCTTTGGTTCAATGGACGACCAACGATGGGTTGCCCTACAGATTGGTACAATGTCTGCATGAATTAATCGGAATGATTAGTAGACGTTAAGATCGGCCAGTGATTAAACTACGGCCTAGTCGCGATTCGGTTGGAACGCGATTATCCTACCCTCCCTTCTACACAGTCGAGTTTTTTATGAATTTCAAAGTGTTTGGCGTGCTTGCTTTGGCAGCAATGATCACCATTCCAGCGTTTGCGGCGGATGATGCGAAAGAGAAAAAGAAAAAAGGGAAAAGAGGGCAGTTCAACGCTGCGGGTCAGTTGCTGAAGCAACTTGAGGATGTTGGTCTTTCGGATGAGCAGATCGCCAAGGTGAAAGAGCTCGGTAAGGATGTGACGGCGAAGATGAAAAAAATCAAAGATGACGCAGGCATCACTATGGAGCTGACTAAAAAACGCCAAGAGGTTGCCAAGGCGATGGCGGACTCTGAAAAGAAGGGCGCTGACTTGGTCGAGGCTATCAACAAGGAAGCGGGTTTGTCTGAAGCCCATGCGAAAGCGTTGAAACTTGTTAACGAGGTACGGATGGATTTTCACAAGTCGGTAGTGGCCTTGCTCGATGATGGGCAAAAAGAAAAATTGCCAGCACGCATGAAGCGATTCGCTGGTGGAAAAAAAGGTAAAAACAAGGGCGGCAAAGGCGGCAAAGCGAAAGCTGCTCCTGCTGCTAAGTAGTCGTTTTTAACCACGAACGGTCACGCGTTCTCAATTCACCCGGCTCGGAGCATGCTTTGAGTCGGGATTTTTTATGGAAATTGGTTTCCTTCGGTCAATCAGTCTGTTGTATCGCGTTAGGTCGGGCAGAACACGCTCGGAGCAAGTGCCACTTTTCTGTTTGTGGGGATGAGTGAGGTATTTGTTTTGGTTGGCGTTTTGCTCGGGAGCTGGAATTATTTGCGTGATGTTCAAACCTTGTCGGCATTCTTCGGCAGATTCAATTTTACTTACGTCATAGGTTGATTTTGAAGTGTTAGACTTGGCTTACGCGATAGTCGCAAGTCTGGGCTTGTCAGCAATATCCTGCCGAAGACAGGTCCGACGTGTTGGGTGGCCATGGGTGTAACCGAGTGCTTTGTTTGTATCGGGTACATTATTGCAGTAAGACAGAGGTTCATGGTTGGCTTGGCCGTGTTCACATCGCTGTGCTCAATATCGTCCTCGTTATGGGTTGGAAGACGGTGATCAAGGAGAGTTGTTGATCGAAGATCAAGGAGAGTTGTTGTCGATGAGTGGGCTTCCGCAGACGAAACCGAAAGAAATGCTCGCAGCCCTGAATCCAAAGGACGATGGGTTTGCGGTCGATGCTGTCAACATGGTGCTGTCGCAGGCGCTTCATTGTTCGGCTTCGGATGTGCATGTGCAGCCTCGTGAGGGTGGTTGGGAGGTTCTGTATCGGATCGATGGCGTGCTTTCGTTGGCAGGATTTTTAGCAGGCGGAGGTGCCGGCGATCCTGTGGCGCGGTTGATGGTATTGG
>NZGD01000312.1 GCA_002690925.1 Rhodopirellula sp. | reverse complement strand
GTGTTTAGAGTCGGTGTTTAGAGTCGGTGTTTAGAGTCGGTGTTTAGAGTCGGTGTTTAGAGTCGGTGCTTAAGGTCGGTGCTTAAGGTCGGTGCTGCGTTATCGAGTGCCAATATCAATAAGGCGACTACTTTTGCACGATCTGTTTGTGCGGTATTCGGCAACGGCAGATACATATCTACCTAGGTTGGATCACTCGCAAGCAGGATCCAAATCGTGATTTCGTGTTCATCTAATTTCGCCACTTGATTCGCGATTCCTGTCTGGATATCATTCCAACAGGTTAAGCAACCGTAGAGGATCCTACGCTGCTTGCTACTGGCCACTTCTTTGCCGCTTCTGGCAATAAGGGATGAAATGCCGCAGTTTACTGTGGTGTCTGTACATTCTGGCGTAACTGTCACCACAGTTCGATTTTACTCTACAACTGGAGGTGAACTGGTGGAAAAAAGATCTTGGGCTGAGCCCTACAAAATCAAAATGGTTGAACTCATCAAGATGACAACCGAGGAGGAGCGGAAGGCTGCGATCGTTGAAGCAGGCTACAACACGTTCCTCCTGAAATCAGAAGATGTCTATATCGATCTGTTGACCGATTCCGGCGTGGGCGCGATGAGTGACCGGCAGTGGGCAGGAATCATGATGGGCGATGAAGCCTATGCAGGAAGCCGCAACTTTTATCATTTGCAGAAAACGGTGGAAGACTACTACAGTTATCAATACACCGTGCCCACCCACCAAGGACGCGGTGCAGAAAATATTCTCAGTCAACTGCTGATCAAAGAGGGTGACTGTGTTCCTGGCAACATGTACTTCACTACTACGCGACTGCATCAGGAATTGGCGGGCGGCACTTTTGTTGACGTCATTATTGATGAGGCTCATGACCCAAATTCAACACACCCATTCAAAGGTAATGTTGACTTCGGCAAGCTTGATGCACTGCTAAAGGATGTAGGCTCAGATCGGATTCCGTACGTTTGCATCGCGACCTGTGTGAACATGGCCGGTGGTCAACCCATTTCGATGGCCAATCTGCGAGAGTTGCGCGTTTGGTGTAATCAGCACGGCATCCTGATTGTTCACGACATGACGCGTGTCGCCGAAAACGCCTATTTCATTCAGCAACGTGAAGCGGGTTATGAGGCGTTGTCGGTCCAACAGATCGTGCATGAAATTTGTGGACTCACCGATGCGGCGACGATGTCTTCGAAGAAAGACGCCATGGTCAATATTGGGGGCTTTTTGGCCATGAACGATGAAAGACTTTACGAGCGAGCCTGTGAGTTGGTGGTTGTGTATGAAGGGCTGCACACTTACGGTGGGATGGCCGGGCGAGACATGGAGGCTTTGGCGATCGGGATCACCGAAAGTGTGCAGGACAATCACATGCAGGCTCGAGTTGGGCAGATCGAGTATCTGTGGGAGAAGTTGGAATCTGCTGGTGTGCCTCTGGTTCGACCTTGCGGTGGACATGCGGTCTTTCTGGATGCCCGTGCGATCCTGCCCCATCTAAAGCAGGATCAGTTTCCCGCTCAGGCGTTGGCCGCCGCTCTGTATGTTGAGTCAGGAATACGGGCGATGGAGCGTGGGGCGGTCTCAGCTGGCCGCGATTCGAAAACGGGTCAGAATCGGTTGCCAAAACTGGAACTGGTACGCCTAACCATTCCGCGTCGTGTCTATACACAAGCCCATATGGATGTGACCGCGGAGAGTGTGGTACGCGTTATGCATCGGGCGAGCGAGGTTCGAGGCTTACGTTTTACTTATGAACCGAGCATGCTCCGATTCTTTCAAGGTCGCTTTGAAGAATGTGACTCGTGACGCCATTCTGGGATGGAAGCGATCTGATGCCAAAATTTTGGTTTCCTGAAACGCGGTCGATGACAGCGCATTCAAGATCGTTACTGCCGAAAGCAGTGACGATCAGTTGCGTTGGGAACGAAAACGAGGTGGGTTCAGGAGCCAAGAGCCAGAGTGTAGTGAACAGGAGTCAGGAGTCAGGAAGAGGAGCCAACTTACAGCTGGTCATGTTCATCACAATCGAGCGGGTTACGCTGCTTCGGACTGTTCCAATTCGGTGACCAGTTGCAGCGTCCACGCGATTCCATCGATGACTTCGTCTCTTATCGGTAGTGGGCGTCCTACCCACGCCCGGTTGAGCATGAGCTCGATTCCGAAATAGTTTTTATCTGCAAATTCCATGCGCATCGTTTTGGTCAAGCGATCGGTGGTGCCGCGTCCTGGATAATTACGACGCACACGAAGCATAGGAACTTCTTCGTAAAGCTCATCGATCAGGTCGAGACAGAAATCGACTTCATGTTCACGCGCGGGGTCATACAGCAGACCAGCATCGGCACGTTGAATTTTTTTCTTTTTCTGAATATCGAATGTGCTAATCGAAAGATGGATCAGGTATCCCGAACAATCGAGGCCTGTTTGGATCGCCTGCCTGACACTCGACCAATAAGGAGCGTAGATCGTGTCGATGAGTTGCTGGCGTTGTTCCGTAGACCACGCTCGGGTTTGTGGCGGAAACAGACTGCGATGATGCAGCGAGTGGGTAACGTCGATTAGATCGGGCGAGTAACGATTCAACAGCAACGGGACTTGAAGCTTACTTGCCAGTCGTTGGGCAACGTAGGCCGCTGGTTCATCGCATGAAAGTGTCGCTGGCAGTTTTCCCGGACTTATTCTTTTACGTGATTTTTTTATGAGGCCTCGTTTGCCCAGCGAGGCTCCCGTGTGGTGATGCTGCAATGCGATACCACCGTTTGTCGTGGCGCGTTTGGACTCACCAGTTAGCTGATCGTGCACAGGAAGTAGTTCACGCGACGTCGGATCAATTAACTGCTCGGGAACTTCATTCCCGCCTACCTCGCAGCTAATCAATAGTGACATGGGCTTACCGTTAAATCGAGGAGATGCTTTCAACTGCTGGCGCTGGGGACTGCGGGCACTTTCACGATAGGAGAGCGGGCAGCGGCGGGAAGTAACTTTTGGCATTCTAGGGGGCAAATCGCCGTTTGGTAAATGTTGATCAGCGACAAAATGGGATGTGCCACGCCGTGAAACACGGTTTTTTCCAATTCCTCTTGTGTGATCATCAAAATCTAGTTTATCGATCACATGGAAAAGACCTCAAACATGTACCAATCATTGTAGGACGACCCCGTGATGCCTCCGATTCGACGCGTCGCACCCAGCCGCTGGATGCAATTGAACCTGATCACTGTTTGCCTCTTGGGCTACGGATTTTACATTTCCGATGGAATCTCGGAAGCTTGCGGTGAGGATCCTGTTCTGGTCGACCAGAGCGAGCTGACGTTTGAGCCGTACTCTGTGTATGTCGCAACACCGAAAGCCTTCGCACGTTGTGGACCTTCTGACGAGTATTACCGCACAGACCCGTTACGGCAGGGTCAGGAACTTCAGGTGTACGCTGAGACCGATGATGGTTGGCTCGGTATTCGTCCACCCGAGGAAAGTTTTTGTTGGGTGCCAGCAGAGACTGTTCAAAAAGATAGCGGTGAGCTGGAGGGGGTCATCATTGAGGATCGTACTGTTGCTTGGATTGGGACTCATTTAGGGCGTGCACGCACCTACCGCTGGCAAGTACAGTTGGCCGAAGGCGAGCCTGTGACTGTGATTGGACGCAGCGAACGCGACGGGCCAGACGGGCCACAGTTGTGGTACAGAATCGTTCCGCCATCAGGAGAGTACCGTTGGATTCGGCGCGAAAATATTGTGACCAGTAGTGAAGAATTGGTCGCATTGATGAGACGTGATTCAGCAGAAGAAAACGTCAAAGTATTTCCACGTGATCGTCCTTTAACGAAGGAGAATTCAGCGGCAGGCAATACTGCATCGAGTTCCCGACGTACTACAAAGCGTGATCCAGAGGGCGGGCGTAATGACGACATTGGGCCTTCCGTGCTAGCTCGCAATGATGACTCCCCACCAGCCGAAAGCAACGACGCAAGTACCGTTGGGAGTGGTTTGAATGAACAGTGGCGAGATCGTGAACGCAAGGCTAAAAATATTCGCGCTGTGGGTTTTTCGCGGTCAAAGCAGACGTCAGTTGCCGCGATGCGCAACGTCCAACAATCAGAGTTACTTGCGATTGGTGATGAACCGGCGGCACCTGCTGCGGATCAACGACCGACGGAATCAAGCTGGGTAGCTGCCAGTACACCTGCTAAGAGTGAGAGATTGAATCTTGACACTCCACCGTCACTACTAACGTCAAATCTCGGCCCCTCTGTTGGAAACTTCATCGCGCGAGCAACTGGCAGCATTAGCATGGGTGCAGGGGGCAGTGTTCCGTCTGCTCGTTATGAGGAGGGTGAAGCCAGTCGGCCACAGCTTTCTGGTCGGGAAGCATTGGGATTCGCAGCCACAAACCAAGTCATGCAGGCTACGGCCACCCAAGCGGTGCCGAGTGCAGTTGTGCCTGCCAGTAAAACACTGACTTACATTTCTTCCGCACGTTTAGCGCAGATAGAAAACGAGGCACAGCAAGCAGACATTGAGCAGCTTGGCTTGGTCTTTTCGCGTCTAATGGCTTCTCGTGCTACCGCCATGGAAACCGCACCGGTTGTGAGAGCAGCTTATCGTTTAATGACGACATCGCAAAACCCTTTAGCGGTTGGTAGAGCCCGAATGCTGCTGGAGCGTGTTGAGCAATATCAACAAGTTGCGCAGCGTCGTGATGGCGAAGTCGTGGTTCGCGACGCAGCGATTCTGAATTCGACCGCAGGTTCACGGTATCCAGTCTTACAGGCATCACACACACAACCGAGTCAGTCGGGCAGTAATGCGGGCCCGCTTTATCAAGGTCCCGCTCAACGCGAAACTGTCAAGGTTGCTAATGCAACCGGTACCCTGGTCCAAGTCTATTCGGCACGCACGAATAGTCCGCCGTTTGCATTGACGGATAGTAGTGGCCGTACCATCGCTTATGTCACTCCGATTCCGGGGGTGAATCTGCGTCCCCACTTGAATCATCGAGTTAGCATTTTTGGGAATCGCGGCTTCTTGACCGGATTGAGCACGGCGCACATTGTGGCGACACAGGCGGTACGTGCTCAGTAGTACCTTGCTGGAAGACCGGCAAAAAATCGGTGACCGGTGGCGTTAGGTCACGCTTGGTTGTTTGCGATCGTGGTTGATGCTGCAGTTAATCCAAGGCCAGGCGAAACTGTTTTCGCCGGTTTGTTGGTCCGTGGGCAGACAGCGGCATCTACTAGTAACAATGGTTGGGGAATCGTTTCTGCCATCCGCGGAAGCTCTGTTTTATCAACGGGTGCTAGCTTTTCAGATTCAGCTGCGAAGTAGCGATTTGAAGCAGGGAAAGCTCGTATTGGTTTTGATGTCACTCCCGGTCTCAGCTATTTTCTGCTGTTTGTAGTGATTTTGGGCAGGTTTGCGACCACCGGTGAACCACGAACACGGCAGCGGTGAAGTTGTGGATTGAAGCTGCGTGGTTCCCGTTGAAGAAGTCAGGAATTGGCGTGTCAATCGTACTAATTAACATGCGACGAGGAATTTGTGGTCAGCGAGACAGGGATTTGCGGTCAGCGGGGCATGGAATGCGAGGATTGATGGCGTTACCATCGTGATATGACAAGTGAAAAACTAACGAAACACAGGCGGCATTTACGGAATCTGGTGCTAATGGCTTTCGCCGATGGGTCACTGGGCGAGAGAGAAGTGAATCTTGTTGCCGACCGATGTGTTGAACTTGGCTTGGATGATTACGACTTGTCCCTTGCAATCAAGTCCGGGCTGTCCGATGGTGCTCGGTTGGAAGTTCCAGATGAGCCCAGTGAGCGAGAAGGTTTGCTTCGGGACTTGATTCGAATCATGGCTGCCGATGGCCGGCTGGACGAAGGTGAAAAGAGATTGTTCGCCTTGGCTGCAGCCAAAATGTCAATTTCGACGTCGGATGTCGAACGTCTTATCGATGAAACTCTGAAACAGTGATGGCTCGTGGCTCACATTTTGATCACCTCAGGGCCCACACGCCAATATCTTGACCCCGTTCGTTACATCACGAATGCGTCGAGTGGTCGGATGGGAGTTGCCCTGACCGAAGCTGCTCTGGAATTGGGGCACCAAGTGACTGTGATCAGTGGTCCAGTTGTGGTTGACTATCCAGAGGGTGCAACAGTCGTGCCTGTGATAACCACGAACGAGATGCTGCAGGCGGCCAAGTCAAAATTCAGACAGTGCGATGGTGTGATTGGTGCTGCAGCGCCTTGTGATTACATGCCTTACACGGTTCGCGCCCAGAAAATTTCTAAAACGGGTCAACCGTTGATGATTGAATTGATCGAAACACCGGATGTGGTGGCCAGTCTGGGACAGTGCAAGCGTGACGATCAATGGGTCGTGGGGTTTGCCTTGGAAACCGAAGACCAGCGGTTTCGGGCCATTGTCAAATTGGAACGCAAACATTGTGATTTGATGGTTAGCAATGGCCCGAGTGCAATTGATGCGGCTACGAATGATGTTGAATTGTTGAGTCCTGCGGGGGATGTTTTGGCTAGCATTCAGGGAAGTAAAGCACATGTGGCCAACAAGTTATTGGCGGAAATTGATGCGAGACTGATCTCTGGTTAGGTCTTACTTTTTAAACGTTCTTGTTTTTTAATATTTTATTTCTCATACCAAACTTCTGTCATGGATCTGTCCGTCACGCTCGGCCGTCTGCAATTAAAAAATCCGATCATGGTTGCATCGGGAACATTTGGATATGCGCGAGAGATGGAAGGGATTGTTGATGTCTCTCGGCTTGGTGGCGTGTTACCCAAAACGATCACGGCGGAGCCACGCATCGGAAACGCTCCCTGGCGGACTGTCGAAACAACAGCAGGCTTGCTTAATGCCATTGGGCTCGACAATGATGGGGTTGATGCATTTTTAGAGCATCATCTTCCCTACCTAAAGGATATTGGGACATCAGTGGTTGTGAGCGTGGCTGGGCGGACTGAGGAGGATTTTGTCAGTCTTGCCGAGCGTGTTGGTGGCCAGCAGGGGGTGTCTGCAATTGAACTGAATCTGTCCTGTCCGAATGTGAGTGGGGGTGTAGATTTTGGAACGAATGCGGACTCTTGCCGTGCTGTCGTCGCGGCCACCCGGGCACGGACTGAGGTGCCAATTTTGGCAAAGTTGACTCCCAACGTCACGAGGATTGCCGAAGTCGCGCAGGCGGCAGCAGACGGCGGTGCAGATGCCGTTTGTTTGATCAATACCGTGTTGGGGATTGCGATTGATTGGCGACGCAGAAAGCCCATGCTCGGTAATGGAATGGGAGGCCTGAGCGGGCCCGCCATCAAGCCAATCGCACTCCGGTGTGTACACCAAGTGGCAAGTGCAGTCGAGATTCCGATCATTGGTATCGGCGGGATCGCTAACATTGACGATGTGATGGAGTTCCTCGTCGCGGGGGCCAGTGCTGTTCAGATCGGCACTGCCAATTATTACGATCCAACTGTTTCGACAAGACTGATCGAACAGCTCCCGGCCGCTTTGGGCGAGATCGATGCTGATTCTGTCTCTGCGATCGTTGGCTCGCTGAACCGTTGAGTGTGTGACTGCTGAGTGTGTGCCAGCTGAGTGTGTGCCAGCTGAGTGTGTGCCAGCTGAGTGTGTGACTGCTGAGTAGCGTCCGCGACTCGAACTTGTGGCAGAGAATCAAGTCGTTTCGTGCTTTTGCAGGGGGGCTCTCTAACGCGGACATTTTGCAGGGGCTTGTCGTGCTGCAGGGTGTTTACCGATGGGCAAGGCATGCCCGCGCCAAAGGCAACCAGTTTTTTCGCCGGTTTTGTTACCCAAGCAAACAAAATTTGGCGGTTCTGCGGCCCCATTGGTGGCGAACAGTCTCTCTATAATGAAGGAGTTCAAACTGGATTCTGATGTGTTGTTTCTGCAGGCAATGTCGGGTGATTTTGGTTTCTCTTGTGCGGGTGCGATGATGAGCGGGCAATCGATGAAGCGTCTTTCTGTTAGCGGTGTGGATGTTGCTGGAGCACGTACTGTGGTGACGGTTTCAGACCACATGGTAAGTTTGCGAGATGCGGCGACCCATTTACAGTCCATTTTCGACACCCGCGAGCGAGGATATTTTTCACCAAGCGAAGACGAGCAGGTCGAACATTTGTGGGTTTCGTATCACGGTTCCAGAGCTGCTCTTCTTGAAATCGTGCAAGCGATTCGTAACGAGGTGAGCAAAGCTTCACGTGAACAGATTGGTGAATTTGCACTCGCCTATGCCGCGACGCTTACTTTAGTAGATGCGGCTCGCAGTTTGCGGGATCTATTTGGGAAAAATGATCTGGTGCGGCGGAAATTGAATGAAGCTTTTGACGATTTTCGAATACCTGCGGGCAGCTTCGATGAGATACAGTTGTCGTTGACTGATCCTGGAAATGCCTTGCAGATCAAAAACGCCAATGAGTTTTTTGAGCAGAATCACGATTACATTCGAGGATGTTCAGAAGACGATGAAACGCTTGCCACCGTCGTCGAAGTGATCGAAAAATTGCGTGATGCGACGGACGTAGGGAAGCGAAAATATCTGAAGGCAAGAGTCAAGGAATTGGGAAGGAATACGCGGGACCGAGTTTTGCTTGGCAGTCTGAATAAAGCCATCTATGCCATTCTTGAACTGGGCGGACGAGCAGTTGCAAACCTGAGTACCAGTCCAGAACATGTTCCTGCCTTGCCAACCAGAATTGCTGATCAGATTCAAGACATGTTGCAGCCAGGGGATGTGCTTGTCACTCGCAAGGAGCACGCAATGTCCAACTATTTTCTGCCTGGGTACTGGCCGCATGTTGCCATGTATGTGGGTGATCAACGAGTCGTGGAGTCGATGAAGGATGGGGTGCGAGTGCGGGAGATGTCATCACCTTTTGGGAATGATTCGGTGGCCGTGATTCGACCAGTTTTAGATCAAAAAAATGTTAAGCAAGCAATCTTACGCGCTCGGTCACATGTCGGGAAACCTTATGACTTTGATTTCGACTTTACACGCGCTGACCGGTTGGTCTGCACCGAGGTTGTGTATCGAAGCTACGAGGGACTTGGTGAAATGGAGTTTTCGCTGGTTCGTAGAGCTGGGCGTCAGACCGTATCGGCGGAAGATCTGTTGGGACTTGCTTTGCAAGAACAAAATTTTCAAGCGGTGGCAGTTTACTGCTGCGAACTCAGCGAGGATTTGCTTTCCGGCGATGCAATGCGGCAAGCACTGCGAAAGACAATGGGGCTGACTGAAAAGAAAGTGGATCGGGATTCAACCTGAATCGTGTGTTAAGCAAGTGCGGCGCCGAGGCAGTGAAGGATCTGTAGTTTCAAACGAGCTTTATCACGACATTGACTGGTTCGCGGCGAGTTCATTGCAAAGCACTGTGTTGCATAGCACTCCGATAAAGCACTGTAAGCTTTATCGGAGTGCTGATAACAGATCACGCACTTGCTCGTGAATGTCAGTGGTTGCCCTAATGACCAGAACTTTTCTCATTGCAAAGTAACGGATCGAGCCTGGACCTCCTCTGCTTTCCCAAAAGTCGGGTGCGATAACACGTTGGATCAATTCAACCAGTTGCCAGCCAGTGTCAGGAATCCCGCCGGCAGCCTGAGCCCCTCGTGCGTTCTGGCCTGAAGCAGGGCTTGGGTCAGTCGCGTTATCACCACTTTGCGACTCCTGCGTGTCGTCCTTCGAAGTGCCTGCTGGTTCGCGACTTGGAGCATCTGAACCTTTGCCAGCGATGGGAGAATTCTTTTCGGCATCATTACCAGATGCTTTGTTGTGATGTTTTTTTAACGCTGCTGTGATGCTGGCGGTTACGTCAGAGGAGAGGTTGGGCGGTCGTGGGACGCCGTCTCTGTTGAGCTTTTTTTTATTTCGTTTGGCGATTGAAATCAATCGCCTGCGAATTTGAGTGGCGTCACCTTGTAGCATCTTGCTGCCACTGAAGCGTGGATCCAGTCGCAGAATCACGTACATGTCGCACAGTGCTGTCGCGGCAGCATTTTTTTCAGGGCCAGTTTTGAGCACTGCTTCTTGACGTAGCAGGTTCCGGCATTCGTTGCCTAGCAGCGTGAGTGACGGCAGTTCCCGCTCTGTACTGTCAGTTTGTGGAGATAGCCCGTCGGTTTGTGAAAACACAGGCGAATGAATAGAAGCGGTAGTGTAGGCCAGCAGAGTCAAGCAAACCGTCAGTGCAACGCGTCCGTATCCTGTTAGACTGGGGATGACAGCGTGACGTTGGGGGGGGAACATGTTGTGATCCTTCAATTTCAGTGTTTTACGACCACGGAATGTTTTCTGATGAACGACTTTAAGATCGCTGCCATTCCAAAGATCAAAACATGGGGAAGGTCTGACAGAACGATGGTTGGGTTGCCGATTAGCAGAGGTTTCAATGCCCGGCTGAGTGTCCAACCGTTGGCTACGCAATTCCTTGAAGCACGCCGATTGCCAATAGCTTGCCTTGCCATCATATCGTTGTTCTTGGGGGTGGTTGCCGCTGATGAGCCGAAAAACGGAAAATACAGCCCTGAGGTAGTCGCTAAGGCAAATAAGATTTTACAAGAACATTCACTGCGTCGAAGTGGCAGGCAGATTCAAGCGATGGGGACCACGCCGGTCACGCGTGGCATCACGGGATTATCACGCGAGAAGCGTGAGTTACGATTAATGCAAAAAGACTGGGATGCAGGAGGCGTTCGTCTCACCACGCTTCGCCAACAATTGCAGCAATTGAAACAGCAACGCACTGACTTGAGTTTGCAACTGACTCGCGTTGCAGGTGACACCACAGCAAATAATCGCATCGTTGGATTGTTGAACGTTAATAAGAATCAGATGGAGCAAGTGGTCGCAGAACGGGAGAAAACCAAGGCGACGATGGCTGCCAAACGTGCAGTCTTGAGCGAAGCGGAGTCAAAGTATGCAGAGAAGATTCTGGTAATTCGAAAGCAGTTCACGTTGCTTGAATCAGCAGTGCAAGATGCACTCTCTGATGATCAAGTAGCGATTGCGTTGCGGGTTATGAACGTCAATTTTGACACCCCAGCGACGTTGACCACAGATCAGGTATTGGCTGCTTTGAATAAGCGAGTGGAACGTATTGAACAGGAGGTGTTCAGTGAGAATATTCCATTGCAAGTTGAGAATCGATCGATGTACGTAAATGTGGTGGTGGGTAACAAAACAACACGGATGGTGGTGGACAGTGGCGCTTCATTGATTTGCTTGCCAGCCCGAATCGCGGCAGAATTGGGAGTCGCGATCCCTGCCAACGCACCGCAGATGGAGTTGGTGGTTGCCAATGGTGACAGAATTGGTGCTCGCGGTGTTATTTTGCCGCGTGTTCGTATCGGTGAATTCGAGGTGGAGAACGTGGATGCGGCTATTCTTGATGCCGCCGCTGATACAGCCGAGCCCTTGCTGGGGATGAGTTTTCTTGACCACTTCAAATTCGAGATCAATGCTGCTGATCGCAGCCTGAAAATGTTGCGGGTCAAGACCGAGTAGCCGTAACATCAGCCAAGTGGCCTACTAAATCAAATCCCGCAGTGATTTCAGTGCCAGCGGTTCTTTGGTCGCCATCGGTTCACCGTACTTGCGGTTGATCAATCGCCCCCAGTTGGCTGCGTCATCGCGAACTCGATCGATCATCGTCGGTGGTTCCGTGGGTCTGCCTTCGATGAACTGGCTTTGATAGGCGAGTACTGATTCCATTTTTTGGTCCCAGTAGTCACTGATGTCGATGATCCAGTTGGGCTGCACCGCCAAGCGTAAGTGGATGCAGAAGTAATAGTAAATTCGCTCAGGGTGGAAACGCTCACCTGGCATATCTGTTTTGCTGAGTTTGGCCCAAAAACGTGCTGCTTCGATCAACTGGGTTGCGGCCACGTGGTCCGGGTGTGCATCTTCCCAGTATGGGGCAAAAATCCAACGTGGTTGGAGAATGCGAAAGTAACTCGCAATCAGTTCGCGTGCATCAAGAGTTGGTTCTAACTTGCGATTGGGTAAACCGGCGTTGCCACGCCATGTGACCCCGAGAATTTCTGTGGCTTTGAAGGTTTCCTGTCTGCGCCGCGCTTCGTTGCCGTGAGGGGTGGGCTCGCCAGTGGTCAGGTCCAGGATTCCGACCCTCGACCCTTCGGCTACCATTTTCGCGATGGTGCCTCCCATGCCCAGCTCGGCATCATCGGGATGCGGGGCCACAACCAGAAAATCGAGCGGCTGGTCGATTGTGAGCTGGCTTGGCGGCTCAGTATGTATGGTTGCGGTCACTTGGATTCCCGGGCTTGGCTCCGTGTCCTAAGCAGTCCGTGTCTTCAGCAGATTTTCGACTGCTTCAACGGGAATGGGAATTCCACGGAGAGTACCTTCAAGGACAATGTTATCGCCGACAACACCCTGAAATTTTGCAACGATCATCCGACCGCGTCGGTTCTTAATCATTTTGACCATCAGCAACAGTTTGTCGCCTGGCGTGACCACTCCCCGGAACCGGACATCGTCCAAGCCACCGAAGCCAACGATTTCGGCTCCAAGCAAGTCGTGCTTCTGGGTGAAGTAGCTTGACAGTTGCGCGACCGCCTCAAGCATGACAACCCCCGGCATGAGTGGCATACCGGGCATGTGGCCACGGATCCAAAACTCGTCACTGGTGATTTCTTTGAGGGCAGCGCACGAGTTTGACTCGAGGTCCTCATAAAGGATCGCGGTCAATTGCTCCATTTCAAAACGCTGCGGATTAAGAGCCCGAATGCCTTCAATGTCGGCAATCGGTCTATCCAGATCCAGCAATGCAGGGTCGATGATGAATTTGCTTTTATCCACCGTTACGCTCAGGTTTTGACCTTTTTGCGTTTTGCTTTTCGGGCTTTCGCACTGGCGGGACGCCGGCCGTGGTTTGCTTTTTTAAGTTTGTGTTGAGGCTTAGCCATCGATGCACTATCAGAAACAGAGGAAGACACCACCGAGTCGGTGGTTGGAAACAGGTCTGGATTGTATGCCGCGACTAGGACAGCGAATCAGGTCGACGTCCGCGGACGCAGCAAAATAGCAGGTTTTGCCCTCGGCGGGTAGGTACTTCCTGCTGCAGCAAGAAAGGTCCCCAATCGTCGGGGCGGCTTGTTTGGAATGGTTTGGATTTTTCAAGTCGTGCCGACTAGCCGAAATCAGGTGAAACGGGTGAATCGTGCCTGGGGTTCCCCGAGGACGCATAGGAGCGGAGTGAAAATATCTGAAAAAAACGGGTCAGTATCGTCTCGGAGTGCCTAAACGCGAATGTTGGGAAGGCGGTGGCGGGCTGGACGGTATCGCTTGACCACCTGCCGAGATTTGTTGCTCAGGCTGAGGATGGGCCGTTTGATAGTTCCCCGCCGGTGAAAACTGGGGAACGGCGGTTGTTGGGTTTGGGGGCGGCTTCAAACCTGCCGTTGAAGTGAATGTGCCAGCGTGACCGCGTGTCATTGAAGGACTCGCTTGCCCCAACCTACCCGCTGGATTGAGTGCTGTCGCTGCCGTTGCTGGATTCATCCCGTATTTGCCACTCAAACGAATCGATGGTGGAACCATTGGGATGATGACGTGAGACAGCCCAGTATCACCTCGGTTTTGTCGTATCGCTTCGGCTTGAAGCTGCTGGGTTTGGTAGTAACCTTTGATCGCGTCGGTTGCCGTTTGGGGGAGAGCGATTGGCTTTGGGCGGTTCGGCGACGATGTGATGTTTCCTATCTTGGTCAGGTTGGTAATAGGAGTCGGCGTTCCACGGGTAGGCTGTGATGCGTTATCGGCAAGTGTTGCCACAGCGGCACGGTCTGGAATAATACTTGCGGCGGGTGCATTCAAAGCTAGCTGATTCACTGCAGGAGTTTGCCGGTTCATGCCAGCGTGTTGGTTCTGTGCGGCCCGTACAACGCTCGAGTAGTTGCTTGATGGTCCGCCTGCGAGGATCACATTTCCAAGGGAGTTGGTTTTGGAAGCCATGGCGTTGCGATCAGCTTCGCTCATATTGGCGGCTAGCTGACCTGATGTTGGTTGGGCCTGGGTCTTGGCATACTTGGTGACCTCGCCGCAACCTTCGGATACCCACGCGAGCCAGTACTGTTGCAATTCAGCCAGCGAGGCATAGCCATAGTGTCGGCGGATATTGTCAGTCCATGATGGGTTTCGCATGTAGTCTTCGAGAAAGTTGATGAAGGTGCGAGGGCCTTGCTGGCTGATCAGGAAGCGACACACCGAATACCCTTGTGCGTACATGGGTAGCACATCGTTGGGGTACTCTTTTAACAGGAATAGTTGGTTCATGGCGATTCCTCGCCGAGATCGCAGGAACTCTTGAAGCTTGGCTTCGTGTTTTTTTCTTTCAGCAGCGTGTTCTACTGTGGTGCAGATTCCCTCGTCTGCCCAGCGAGGCAGCGGGCGTCCGAAATAGGTTGCCAAAATCGTGTGCGTGATTTCGTGAGGCAGCACCGAATCAAGGATACGCTGAGGTGTTCCGATAACTTCCATTTGAAAGTCACGAACGGGAGCGGGGTTGTAGGTCGTTACACCCTGAGCAGCTAAACGCGGGCCCGCCACGACCCGGATCGGGCAAGGGCGGGGCCACGGGGTGAGGGTCTTGCCCAGCCAGTGCATCGCCAAATCCCGGCGATAACGTTCAGCAGCTTCGGCAACTGCGTCAGCAAGCTGAGGAGTGGGGGCCTGAATGATGAAGTTCTGTGTGCGTCTACTAGCTGCATCGGCAGTAGTGCAGCACACGATTAGCAGGTAACTTGCGATCCATCGCAATGGAAAACTGCGCTTACGACAAACGGCATCCATGCCGGCTCGCTCCCCTTGATTGAGTCGTGATGTTGGTTTGGCGACACGTCCTTGTGGTGACATCCCAACCGAAATCCGTACTGCGTAAGTTGAGCGTTTCCGCCCAGACCTCAACCCAGCTTAGATGACTGAGGGCCGAGTTTAGGCAAATTGCCCGATTCGCCGATAGGTTAATCCTGGGGGCTGTGGTGGAATGGGGGGGCTGGATCGGCTGCTCTCGCGCCCGCCGAGCAGCGCTCAGGCCAAGCAAATCTCACCACTTCACTGTGATAATGAGGTGTGTTTGGCCAAGTTTTACGAAGTTTTGTAACCGTAAGTGCGAGCGGTTGGGATTTCGGCCAGTCAGGAATGCCACCATTCGGGAAGCCGATAGATCAGAATTTCAGCTTGTAATCTCCAGTTCAGAAAAACGCTGGCTGAGCCCGCTTGCTTGCGTTCGCAGGGTGGCAAGAATTTCCGTCTGAAGTACCCGCTTGCTGATTCGAGTTGCTTGGACCCCTACATTCATCGCTGCGATGACTCGACCGCTTGCATCCGTTACGGGGACGGCGATGGATCGGAGTCCGATTTCCAACTCTTCGTCCACTAACGCAAAGTTGTTTTTTTGGACGGATGAAATAGCTTTCCTCCATTCGCGATTGGAGGTAACCGTTTTTTCAGTGTGCGCGGTGAGCGGATTTCGTTTCAGATACGATTGCAGTTCCTGATCGCTCCAGTTGGAGAGGAGGACTCGGCCCAGTGAGGTACAACCACTTTGCAGGCGGCTTCCTATCGTAAGTGAAACCGTCATGATTCTCTGTGTTGCCGAACGGGCAACATAGACCACTTCATCGCCATCCAGCACTGCTAGTGAACACGATTCGTTGATCTGTTGGCTGACCTTTTCCAGAAACGGTTGTGCAATGGCAGGCAAAGAGTTGATGGCGGTGTAGTACGGTTGAGCCAGGCTGAGTACTTTGGCCTCGAGGTGATAGTGATTGCCAATCTTTGTGACGTAGCCTGCTTCGGAAAGTGTATACAAACAACGACGGATCACTGCTCTGGATAATCCGGTGTGTTTGCTGATTTGAGCTGCTGTGCGGTGACCATCTGTTCCCGAGAATGCACGCAGGACTTCGAGCCCACGGGCGAGCGAGTTCATGAAATCTGGATCGCCACTACGAAATAGCAACGAGTCTTTGGACGGCGTTTGGTTTTGGGGCACAATTTGGCTTTTGGGCAACGAGGTTTCACTAGCCGTGTGGTAAGCAGACTTTATTGCAGATCGGTCTCACCGCAGTGGTCGAGCCTCAACATGGAAAAATTGTTACGGCGGAGATGGTAAAACTTGGCGTTTGATCTTAGTGGCATTGGCGTTGAATCTGTTTTTCAAAAGATGGTAGAACCCTGCGGTCAAGCAAACTTTAGTTGCAGAGTGCGGTGAATACAGAGTGCGGTGAATACAGCGTGTGGTGAATACCGAGGCTCGTAAAACGCTGGGCCTTTTGCTCAGGCCTGCGAACGAATGAACGGTTTCGGTGAATTCCGAAGCACGCAAGCGACTCATTAGAACAATTGTTCCAGAAATTTGGGCAGGTAAGCCCGCCACACAGGCCAGCTGTGCCCGCCCTGTGTTTCTTCAAAATTGTGCGGGACAGCAAGGCGAGTGAGTTCGGCAACAAACTTGCGATTGCGTTCCAGCAGCGAGTCGTTGACTCCGCAGCCAATCCAGAGAAGCTTTCGATTGTCGTTTGCATCAGTGGCTATCCCCTGAGCCAACTCAGGGTGCTGTTGTTGCAGGTTACCTTGAGGGGCTGCGGCACTAAAGGCACCCACCCATTCGAATAGTTCTGGGTGTGACAGACCTGCATGGATTGCCTGGCCACCGCCCATGGAGAGTCCTACAATGGCACGTTCAGCCGGATTTGTGGTGACGTTGTAATTTTGTGTCAGTAACGGCAGTAGATCTTGGACAACGTCAGCCGTCATGGATTGATTATTACGAACTCCATAGTCTTTGACGCCACTTTTTTCCTTCAGCGGAATTGGATGTCCGTAGGGCATGGCAACTAGCATCGGGCTAATCTTTTTCTGATGAATCAGGTTGTCGATTATATGATGTGCACGCCCGACTTCGGTCCATGCTGTCTGGTCATCACCATTGCCGTGAAGCAGGATGACAAGCGGATAGCCATTCGCGGCTTTCAAGTCGTATCCCGGTGGCGTGTAAATCACGGCATTGCGGGGTTGGCCTGTCGTCGTTGAAGAGTAAATGTGATGATGCAGCGTGCCGTGCGGAACCGATTGCTGTTGCGTCAGTGGGGTGATCTGTCCCGGATTGGCAGGGACCTCCACCATGCTGGCGCAGTTCAGCCATTTTTTGATCACACGATTTCTGGGATCGGTCACCCGAACACCGTCGACGTTGAACGTGTATTCGTGGATTCCGGGCGTGAGGGGTTCGGTTTGATGTTCCCAAGCACCATCTTGGTTCAATTCCATACGGCGGGTGCGATTGGCGACTCGAACGCGGACTTCACTGGCGTCTTTTCCTGTGATGCGAAAGGTGACGCTCTGGTCTGAATTGACGACAGGTGAAACAACATCGCGATTACCGTTGGCTGGTGGGCGACTGTTGCGATCGACCTTTCGTTTGATGGCAGAAAAATCAAAGTTGTTAAGGTCGGTCGGAAAACGGTGCTGCATCAGCCACCATTCTTCGGTGAAGTTGGCTTTCTCGCCGGGACGCAAATTTGCTGCCGGGCCAATGGGTTCCACTTCGACCATGTCTCCATCGGGGTACCAGACAGAGGCTGTCAATGAAGCAAATTCGTTGTAGGCACGCTCGGGAAAAGTGCGGTAACGCTTTACAAATAATTGATCGGTAGGAGCGAGATAGGCAAGCCAACCCGCATGAGAATCAAACCCCAGTTTGGGAGATGCGGGCGGGCCAGTCACCACCACAGCTTCATCGGTGACCTGAATGTTCGGATCATTGGCATCAATAGTGATCGACTCGCCTTCCTGGTACAGGACAAAGCCCTTGGGAAATCGGCCGCGGGGAGATCTGGGCACCACGGCGATGCCACCACCAACGGCAAATGTTCTGCTCCAGTGGCAAAGGCTCACGGGTTCGTTTGATTCGTTCGCGATGGTCTGTGTGCAGATGAGACGTGAAGATTCTGTATCCAGTCGAAAATCCCGCGTTAAACGCACGCCTGATTCTTTGTCAAATTCACTGGTCATTCGAGCGGAGCGGTCTCCGGTCAATTCTCCTTGCCAAGTTCCCTGCCAAAGAACACGCCCTCTTTTGACCATTTTCTCGGGTCCGATATCAAAACGACCCGCATGCATATTTCCACGTTTGTTTTCAGCTGTCTGCCTCCAGCCCTCTGAGCCGGGCGGCAGGTAGAGAACGTTCCTTCCGTCAACGGAGTACTCGAGTACGCGACCACCTGCTGCCGGACAGAGAATGACACGGGTGTTGCTATTCTGAAGTTCAATGCAATCGTCGTAGCCGAAGTAATCCACGATTTTGACACCTGCGAAGGTCGAGTTTGGATTCGTTGGTTTTTGGGCGTTACTGATGGTGGGAATGTTCATGCTGACCAGAAAGACGGCCGAGAGGTGAATGACGGAAAAAAGGTTCACGAGCTCATGCTCCTCAAAGAAAGATGACAAAGGGTGCGGGATGGGCCGGTGGGCATTGCATTTCTGGGGGAACAGCCGTTTTGGTTTTGAGTGAATGGCGGGTGTATTCTGGATCGTGGACACGATTGCTGTCCCCAGTGGTTGGTGATTGCGATGATTTTTTTCTGCGATGCACCAACTTCAATGTGTTTTCTCGCCACAAACGTTTTTTGATAGTCGGTTTATACCAGAGGAACAAGATTGTTATGTGTCTCGTTTTTACCAGACATTCGTTTGCAACAGGCAACCCAAGGTGAGGCTGTCGCTTTTGCGTTCCGCTTGGCTGTGCTAGGGAGCATCTTGAATACGGTTGTTCTCTGTTTTGGGAGTGGGCTCGCACGCAAGATTCAGGCTCCGCGTTCGAATCAGTCGTACTACGAAATAGGTCAGTAAGCCGATGGGACCGAGTAGAAAAGTGAGAAGGAGTGCAGGGATCATCAGCAGATGGTGGATGCCATGCCGGCGCGAATCACGCACCTCCCAGCATCCGATAAAGAGATCAAAGACGAGGTAGTGGATCCACCCTGCCAATACAACCTTGGGATCTGCGAAAAATTGTGCGATTCCCGCAAGCGATGTGAAATTGCCTTCAGCACCACTGAAATCGGAGATGACCAGATAAAGATAAACGAAAGACAGCAGTCCACACAGAAATACCGGTAGCAACAGCCTTGCAAAAATAGGAAGCCGAGGAGTCAGGATCAGAACGATCCATCCGAGTGCGGCAGCGTTGTTGCAAAGCTGGAAAACAGTTTCGGGAGTCAACGGTTGGGTGCCAATTGGTGGTTGGAATGAAGGCTGAACGGTCTGCAGTAAAAGTTTCGGCTGAGGGTACTGTTCATGCATCACTGCAGGCAGTTTCAGAAGTTGGTTCCATTAATTTAAATGATAGAGTTTACGTCACCGTGAATCGCCTATTTTTTTGTACCGGACAGAACCCCACAATGCACGCCTGTTGGTACGACAGGTTCGGTGCTGAGGCCGGCGTCATGCAGCCATGCCTGATATTCTTTTGCACTGTAGGCACGGCCCTCGGTCAGCGAGAACAACGCGGCGGAGTAGAGGGCGATAGGCAAGGGGCCATCAAGCTCATCATTTAGAAAAACGTCGTGAATGAGGATTCGGCCACCTGACGCAAGTGCGTTAACGCAGCGAGCGATCAGTTGCTGGCATTCAGGGATATCCCAGTCGTGAAGAATGTTCGAGAGCAGGATTGCATCGACGTTTGAGGGGAAGTCGTCGGTAAACATATCGCCAGCAACCAACTCGACACGGTCCCGCATATCGTAGTCCCCTGCCATTTGATCGGCGACTTTCAGAACCTCTGGTCGGTCAAAAATAGTCGCCTTCAGCGAGGGGTGTTTTTCAAGTAACGCATAACTATAGATGCCGGTTCCGCCTCCGATGTCCAAGAGGTGGCCGTGTTCAGGCATCAGAGCAGATTGAGCTAGGGCCGGTGCCACGTTCTTGGCGCGGCCAGCCAAGGCCAAGGTGAGGTGCCGGGCGGACTGTTCCGCTTCCATGGCAGATTCCATGCCATCCCGATAAATGAAGGCAGTGCCACTTCCGGAGCCATCACTGCCAAGCGGTTGATTGGATTTCAAGAGTTGGACCATGCTTTTCACTCCCGGAGACTGTGCGGCAAGCCCGACGTAGTGTCCCACATCAAAATATCCTCCGGGAACGAGGTGTTCCCGTGCCAATTCGGTTGGGCTCAGTGTGCCGTTACTTTCACTGAGCAGGTTCATTGCTCGTAACGCTGTGACCAGCACGGTGGCTGGTCGGGGTTCCAGATTCAGAGCCTTTGACAACGCCTCAAACGACAACGGCATGCGATCCAGCCTGCCGAAAATGTCAAAATGTGCGATTGCAGCAGTCAGGATTTCCGAGCCATAACTGCCCCGGAAAAATTCGAAGATGGGGGTGGGATCGGTATCGGGTAGTTGGAGAGCAGAACGCGGCATGGAATTGCAACCTTGGCGAGTGGATTCTAGACTTCGAAGGTCGCCAAGGTTTTAAGCCTCAGAAACAAAAATTAGAAGATACCTGTGAGAGTTGTGAATGGAAGAAACAATCAAGGTCAGCTTGGTCCGTTGTGGAGAAATGCCACTGAAACCGTCTGAAATGGTAAGTACCACGCTGACACCAGTCGCGCTGACAGAAAAAATGATCAGTGCTGTGGAGCAGAAATTAGATGCCAATGAAGCAAAAGGACTGCATCTGGCGGCAGCACATCCTGAGTATGGTCAGGTGACTTATCTACAGGAGGTCACTGAGGGTGGGTTTTTTGTTTACGTGGGTGAGCCGGATGCCTTGGAAGAGTATTGGTTTGGTGCCGGGGCCTGGGTGGCATTCAATGACGACGCTGGGTCAGGACATGCATCAAAAGTGGGCCCTCAGGGATGTACACGGACTTTTCGGATGCTGCGTGGGCACCTCTCATGATCAGGAATTTGGCCGAATTCAGGTTGGGATCAGCATGATCTGTTAGGCTTGGTCACATTGTGTTGGTGGATTCCTTCGATCTGCGCATAAACGCTTGACTCAGCATTGGGACGGGACGGTCGCACGCCTTGGCCTTCTTGAATGGTGTCCGCTTTATCCCCTTAACAGGATCTGAAATTTGAATCAGTCATTGCTTGTGAAGTCAGCTCTGTTGCTGATTGTCTCACTCGTTTTTGGTGGTGTACGGGGGCACGCACAGGAGGCGCTTCGCGCATCCGAGCAGGAACGACCGAACATTCTCTGGATTACGGCGGAGGACATGAGCCGAACGCTGGGCTGCTATGGTGATTCGTTCGCTACCACGCCCAATATTGATCAATTGGCTTCAGAGAGTGCACGCTATACCCACGCCTTCGCGACGTCTCCTGTTTGTTCTCCTTCGCGTGCATGTTTGATCAATGGTTGCATGGCTCCAACGCAGGGATCGCACGCGATGCGTTCGCAGATTCCTATCCCTGCCGCTTTGAGTGGCTTTCCGACTTTATTGCGTGAGGCGGGCTATTACACGTCCAATAACGTGAAGACGGATTACAACTCCGGTGCCGAAAGCAGGATCAAAGAGCTTGCCTGGGACGAGTGTAGCGAGCGGGCCAACTGGCGGGGCCGCAAGATAAATCAACCGTTTTTCTCGGTGATCAACTTGATGGAGAGCCATCAGTCGCGTTCCATGGTTTGGCCGTATGAACAGTTCCAGAAAGAAGTCCAGTCGCATTTGTCGGCTAGCGAAATCCACAATCCTAATCTGGCTCCTCTGCCACCTTATTACCCAGATACTCCGCTTGTACGAAAAACGGTCGCAAGGTACTACGATTGCGTCACGCGGATGGACCAAAGGGTAGGTGAAATTCTGGCCGACTTGAAAGCCGATGGTTTGTACGATGAGACGATCATTTTCTTCTATTCAGATCATGGTAGCGGAATGCCTCGCCACAAACGCGCGCTTCTGGATAGTGGAATGCGAGTGCCACTGCTGATTCGGATTCCAGAAAAATATCAGGGTATGGCTCGTTCGGTCTTTGGCAAGGGAGATGTCTCGCGTCTAGTGAGCTTTGAGGATTTTGGGCCAACCGTTCTTAGTCTTGCTGGATTCGATGTCTTGCCATCTCACATGACGGGGCGTGCTTTTCTTGGGACGCTCGATTCTTCACCGCGGCAGTATGTGTTCGGACATCGTGATCGTGTCGATGAGATCATGGATATGGCAAGAAGTGTTCGCTCGCAGAATTTTCTTTACATCCGCAATTACATGCCCCACCTTGGCTACAACCAGCAAGGAGCTTGGATTGATCAGGCGGATGTAAGAGGTGAGTTTTATAAATTGGCTGCCTCGGGGACCGCTTCGCCTGCGCAGAATCAATACCTGTCTCTGACTCGGTCTCCTGAAGAATTGTATGACTGCGTGAAAGATCCACTTAATTTGAACAATCTGGCTTATTCGCTTGAGCATGAAACCATCGTCACCGAAATGCGAGAACGGTTGCACCGACATTTCGTTGAGACGCGTGACTTGGGTTTGGTACCTGAAATCGAATTGTGGCGGCATGCAAGATCAATACCACCCATGCAGTGGAAGTCCACTGAGCAATTCAGTCCTGAACAAGTTTTGGCAGCTGCGGAGTTGGTCGGAACAGATGATTACGAAGCGATTTTAAAAAGTCTTGGTGACCGTGATCCCGCCATTCGTTATTGGGGAGCCGTTGCTTCTAGTGCATTGGAAGCATTGCCAGAACGAGTGGCTGAACAGCTTCGTCGACTCTTTGATGATTCTTCCAAGGCTGTCGCGATTGAGGCCGCCAATGCGATTGCGCGACATACCGGCGATCCCGCAGCCATCGGTGCGTTGACTCGCTGGTTTGAGCATGATGACCGGACCGTGGTGCTGCATGCGGCACGAGCAATCGAGCTGCTTGCGAATCCCAGTTCGAAAGATGCCGTCCTCGGATTGGCAAAGCAATATGAAGATGAACCTGGTGACCTGGCCTGGTTCATCCGTTTTTCAACGGGTGGCTATTTGAGTCGTCAAGACTGAATTCCTGATCTCCGTTGGGATCAGACGCTACCACCGCCAGTTGGTCGGAAACGACTGCTACGGTGGTGTCGAGGTTTTGGTGCCAAGTCCGGCTAGTCAGACGGGGTACCGTTGCAGGGTTGGCATGTCAGTTCATGGTGCTAAGACTGCACATGGCCTTGTGCAGTCTTGGCGTGGTGAACATGGGCTGACGTGAACACTGACCGAAAATGCTGACCAGCAACACTGATCGCCAACACTGATCGCCAACACTGATCGGCAACACTGATCGGTAACACTGATCGGTAACACTGATCGGTAACACTGATCGGTAATGCTAACGATTAAGGCTGATTGCGAAGGCGGTTGAATTGCTCCCGCATTTCCTGTAATTCGCGTTGCACTTGGTCGAGTCTCTGGTTGACCGCATGAATGGCCCGGTGTGATTCTTCGATCAGATTCGCAATCTGATCATTGCCGTGGTCGTTTTCTCGTCGGAGTTGTTGTTCCAGTTCTTCGCCTCGTCGCTTTGTCTCTTCGGCAAGGTCGTGCATGCCAGCCTCGTTGAGGTGATCGAATGCGACCCGGAGAAGTTCGAGACGCTGTTCAGTAGGCATGTTGTCTTTGTGATCATGATCACGGCGTTGGTGGGCTTGTTGATCGTGGTTGCCTGGGTTGTGGTCTCTGTGCTCGTGGTCTCCTTGGTCGTGGTCTCCGTGCTCGTGGTCTCTGTGCTCGTGGTCTCTGTGCTCGTGGTCTCTGAGCTCGTGGTCTCCGTGTGCGTGGTCTCCTTGGTCGTGGGGTCTGTCCTCGTGTTTGCCGCGTTGATGAAACAACTGCTTCATCGCACCTTCAAGCTCGTTCAGTTCTGCTTGGATTGCGATTCTTCTTGGGTGGTCATCACCGAATTTGCGACTAGCTTCGTCTCGTTCCTGATGCAACAGAGTTCGCGCTTCTTCAAGTTTGCGGAATTCAATTTCCCAATGTTCATTTCCATCACGTGGTGCGTGGTGTTCTCCTTCACGCCGATCCCGCTGTTCCATTTCGCGTTGGCGATTTTGTTCTCCTTCACGTCGCTCCCGTTCTTCCATTTCACGTCGGCGATTTTGTTCTCCTTCGGGTCGCTCCCGCTGTTCCATTTCGCGTTGGCGATTTTGTTCTCCTTCACGTCGCTCCCGCTCTTCCATTTCACGTTGTTCTAGTTGCCGCTCTATTTGGTTGATGAGTTGTTGTTCGCGTTGTTGACTCAACACGCGCGACGCATCTTTATCTTGCTCAGCGGTTTTTTGCTGCGGCTTAGTGTTTTGGTTTTGAGCTGGCTTTTTGGGAGTTGTCTGTGGTTTGGCTTGTTTGGTTGGAGTTGCTTTCGTTTTTCCTGCGCGATCCTTTGATCGTGCCCAGTTTGCATATTCTTCGATCGTGATTTGCTGATCTTGATTCGCGTCCGCCTTTGCTGGGCTGAGTAGCATTTTCTCCCATTCTTGTTTGCTCAGTTGCTTGTCATCATTGGCGTCGTATCGGGTGATGAGTTTTTTGGCGATGTTGGCGTAATTGTCATCAGTTTTCTTCTTGTTTTTTGCCGTTTGTGGCAACGGATTTGCTGTAAGCGTCAGGCTGAAGGCGGTTGAAATCAGGCCAATGAGGAAGGCGATCCGGAGCATGATTGTTCTCTTGGGAGGCGTTAGCATGATGTGAATACATCATTCTTCATGAAAACACGGGTGGGGACAATAGTTTTCTGCCAGCATGCGGTTTGGCATTTGCCGCTTCTTGACGAAAATGCGGGTTGAGCTAATTGGTTACAGGGGGGCAACCGAGTAGAAATCGAGAAAATGCATTGGATCTCGATGTTTTTTGCTGCGTTCGTCCAGAGATTTGGAAGGCCGTGTAATCGCGGTGGATTGAGCGTACAACCCATGGTGGAAGGCTAAATCGGTAAGCCGCAGCGGTCGGCTTAGTTGACGTCGGCTCGGTTGATGCCGACGGGGTCATTGTTTCATGGTTGGCTTGCGTGCTGTCCTCTCTGGGTGGTTATCCATTGGCCGAGTTGGCCGGAAAGCCTTTTTTTTAGGGCCGCGTATTGAGGTAGGTGGGAAAGATCGTGTTGTTCAAATGAGTCGTTTTCTAGATCAAATAATTGTGTTTTGTTGATGAGTGGGTATTCGATCAATTTCCATTGATTGGTGCGCAGCATCCGTTGGCTATCGCGGAAGTAGCCGACGGTGAAGTCATAAATACTGCTTGTGTGGCCATGCATGACGGACACTTGGCTTTTTCCATCACATTGAATGGGCGGCAATCCGGCAAGGTCCAGTAGGGTTGGGAACAGGTCTCGAAGGTACGCGTGCCCATTCAGTTTTTTTCCTTTTGGAATGCCGGGACCTGCAAAAATCATGGGCACGCGGATGGTATGTTCGTACATGTTCTGTTTGCCGCGGAGTCCGTGGCTGCCCATCGCCAGTCCGTGGTCGCTGGCAAATGCAATGATGGTCGAATCGGCTTGGTTGCTGGCGTCGATCGCTGTGATGATTCGACCAATTTGTTCGTCCATGTGCGAGATGACTGCGTAGTAGGCTGCAAGGTCAGCTTGGACAATCTTCCTGGTGCGTGGTGTTGGCAACAAGACTTCGTCTCGGCCTCCAAGGTTTCCGTGATCAAATGGATGTTCGGCTTGAAAATTCGGTGGCAGTGGGATGTCTGCCGGATCATAAAGATCCTCGTAGCCCGGTGGTATCAGAAGTGGGTCATGAGGAGCTGTAAAATTGACATGCAGTAGATAGGGTGATTTCGACGACTTGATTACGGCAATGGCCGCATCAGCGATTCTTGCGCTGATGTCTGGCGTCAGTCCAATGCCGTGTTCCGGAATGGGTTGATCATTTTGGTCCCTGAAAATCCAGCCTTTGTAACCGGTGATAGGGTGTCCTCGGTAGTCGCTTTGCGGTGTCCACCATTTGCCACCTCCACTGGTATAAAGTCCCTGTGTCGCCTGATAACCATGTTGATCTGGATGTCCATTGTTATGCCATTTGCCGCAGTACCAGGTGCTGTATCCCACATCGTTGAATGGCTCAGGAAGTGTTTTCAAGCTTGGGTCGAGCGTTCGCCCAAAATCGAAAACCTGATTGCGAATGCCCGTGCAACCTGTCAATATTTCGCCACGACTCGGCGTGCAGATCGGATTGGCGCATGTGGCATTTAGAAAGACACTACCTTGTCGCACCAGGTGATCCAGATGCGGTGTTTTGATGATTGGGTTGCCGAGCTCTGCAATCGTGTCTGGCCGCTGATCGTCCGATACTAGAAGTATTACATTCGGGTATTTCTGCCCGTTCGGATACTCAGCGACACAACTGCCAGCGATAATGATTGCAAGCACGGCGAGTAGCTGTCTCATGTTCTGAGCTCCGAGTTCTGTTGCATCTGTGATAAGGCGGGTGACATTTTCAAGTGTATAAATTACCTCGTCGCTATCACATTATGGAACGTCCAAACCATGGCAAGTAGAACGGGTCACGAAAAAAACGAGCACGGTCGATTTCCAAATCAAACGAGGTAGCTTAGCGGTTGATCTGAAATGCAAAAATAGTGTCGACTTGCTTCATCACCACGATCCAGGCAAGTACCAACGAAGATTTCAAGGTGGACTCTGTCCTATTTGCGCTGACACATTTGCTTTCTGGATCGAGACAGGCGGAAAAAACGTGAAATATTAACGAGGTTGCGCCCGTGAGTGAACGTCTAGCAGCCTTTCAACCTAGTATCCTATACAACTCGGAATAACAGCGGATATCACGGAAAAGATCAAATGACTCGGCCAATCTCGAAAATGAAATCATTGAAGTCCGGTGTTGCGATCGCCTGCGTACTGGGAGGATTCTTAGCCCCGTGCATTGTGACCGCTGGTATTCAAGGGGTCTTCGGGCTCCGAGGAAACGGAGCGAGAATGAGAACAAGAGAAAGGCCGTGGTATCCACTCCGTCATCTGATTCCTGCCGAAGATCGCGTAGAACTGGACAAAGGTTGGAATGAGCTTCTAGATGCCGCAGAAGATAGCGTAGATCGTTTCGAAGAAGACCTGAAAAAAGGACGCTAGCTGTGGTTGTAGATCGACTCTCCTGACGCCTCTGCCGTCTCCTGCCCGGCCGATCGAAGCAGGCATCCCTCCAAGCCATGGAGCCATCCGGCAGGGCTCGACGGACCGAAGCAAGGGAGGCTGACAAACGGTGATGTTCCGTCTGGTTGATTTGCTTGCAGATGAGGTGGGGGCAGTTTGGCTGGGGATGGGAGTCCGGGTAGGCGCGGGGGGCTTCAACGCAGGCACCTTGGCGACACTGTCGCTCTTGATTTTGCCTGCTGTTAATCCGGCAGGCAACGAGAGTGTTGTTCCGTATCGAGGGCACTTAAACCTCGATGCAGTCATCTGTATTTTCCCGCTGACTTCGTAGGTGTGCTGTCAAGTTAGCATGCGTATAAACAGCTAAGTTTGCTGGCCGACGGCGTTTGGTCGTCAGAGTTGCTGGTAGATGTTGAATCGCTGCAACGGAAATTTCGTATAAAACCTAGATGCTCGAAACATGAAATCAACGTGTCATTATCTCCATCTCGTTTCCTCGAGCCATTTTGCATCAATGAGATGGCACGGTGCAAATGATCGGAGCCCACTTTGTTCCGGCATGGCTGGCTCACCAGGTGGGAACTGAATTTGAAGAGACTTAGAATGCTACAGGATATGCATCGGCGTTATAGGTTCCAAGCGATCATGTGATAATGCGTGGCAAAGCAGGTACAAAACGGATCACGAGTCACCGGGAAAATATCGTGTTGGTGCGACGTTCAGCATCGGTTTGTTGTTGCGTCCCTGTTGATCGTGATGACCGTGTGTGCTTTGAGAGGCCGTCGCGTGGTAGGCTCTGTTGATGTCACTTGGGTGAGTGCAAAGGAGTCGGGGAAGGAATCTGCAAATGGTTTAGCCGACTGGTTGACGAGGCATGGCTTGAGTAAACGCCGCCACTGATTGTTTCTTTTTCCTTTGGTTAGGTCCGCAATCGCGAGGGTTTTCAGCATTGATCGCCCAAAGTTTACGTCTGGTATGCTAGGGTCACAGAACAACCGCAGGACTTAATACCGTCCGCATTGTGGTGATTTTTCGTTGTGTTTGATTGGGAAAGATGGCCCACTTAGCGGTAGATTCGAAAGATTCAAAGTTACATGCCACCCCTAGAGTTGTAGAGGAAATGATGAACGTGAAAAGCACGACGTGTCTCCGGTGCAAGCAACCGCTGTCTCAGGAGACAGGGTATTGCAGTGCTTGTGGATTAAATCATGGCGACGCCCAGTCGCGTCAATTCAAGTTGGAAAGTGAAGCCGATGCTCGAATCGATCTCGCTCGTCGATTCCGGGGAATCTTTCGCGCAGACATGTATTTCTTTGCGGCCGCTTTGGCTCGATTTCGTTCTCGCTTTTTTCGTTAAGAGATGTTGGTTTGTGATGCTTTTCATGTGACGAAAATGAAACGGCTCCTCCGCAGGTGAGAGTGAGGGCAGCTGCGAAATGAGTCTTGGATGAGCGGCGGCGATTCGCGGCAGTCGAAAACCAGAAGGGAGCAGCGGGGAGCCCTCTGGCATGCTTGTGCCAATTTTGCTTCGCGTTTTTCTGACCACGTCCATGCCCGAAGGTTTTCTCCGCAGGTTGGAGGTGAATTACAGAATCACGCGCCAATCACGTCCGCGTAACAACCGTCGCGAGATGCAATCAGCTTTCTCGGCTCGGTAACCTGTCTCGGCCAGCGGGAAAGTGTGGTTTGCATTCATGTGAATTTTTGTGAGAACATTTCCGTGGTAATTCCCTCGTCAAAATTCTGCAAGGTGATCAATGTGGATAATCTTTGTTCGCGATAATGTGAGTGGGCAATTTTCAAGGGGCCTCTTCTGGCATCGGTGCAGAGTTTGCCACCAGACTGGCCGGTGAGGGCATGAGCCTTGTCCTTGTAGCCCGTTGCGAGGAAAGGCTGGATCGCTTGAAGACAGTGTTCGGCGGTCAGTTCGGCGTCAAGGTGGTTTGTTTGTAAAGCGACTTGTACCAAGGTGAATATTTGAAGCTGCTGGTCGAAGCATGTCACGATCAGGAAATGAGTTTGGTCGTTAACCATGCTGATACGAAGAATCCAGGGATGTTTTCTTCGGGCGACATGCAAGCTGAGAAGACTGTCGTTCTGTTGAACAGTATGACGCCGTTGGAAATCAAGCATCACTTTCTGTTGGGAATGTTGGGTCGAGGCACAGGAGGCATCATTTTGGTTTCTTCATTGATGGGTTTTCAGGGTGTGCCTTGCGTGACTAACTACTCCGCAACAAACGTGTATTTGCCAGATCTCACAGAAACTCTCCACTACGAATCCAAAACAAGTGGGGTTGAAGTCTTAGTGCTCGCCGCGGGAGCGATGGCGACGCTGAGGAAGTATCTGCGCGAAGTTGATTGCTCAAAACTGCCTGTTTTACGGATGTCGGCTGAACAATTTGTTGATGTTGCCCTGAAGAAAATGGGTGAAAAAGTGTTTGTGATTTCCGGGATTCGAAATCACAACATGGCTTGCTTCAGCGGTGGGCTATGGTGTCGCGGTTGGGTGCAAGGTGTAATGCACAAACTTACCAACCTTGTGCTTCGTGTGCAGGGCAGCCATGCAGGGTCTGTACTTGCGGTGAATTCTGTTTCTCTGTCCCTGGTTTCACTGCTTAACTGCTGCACTGGCAAGCGACGGAAAAAAAGGTGACTTGTGGGGCATGCTGTAACCAAGGCCGCACGACTGTTTTGTTGGCATTGCGGTTCTTGCTGGTATGATGGCTATCTTTTGTGTCCAAGAAGAAATGAGCATTCTCAATGCGAATACCTGAATTCTACGTTCCTTTTATGGTCGTTTTGGTTCTCGCATGGATCGGGACATTCAACATTGGTTTTGCGGAGGAACGACGTGTTGAAACGCCTGCTGAGTTGCAAAAAGTTTGCAAGGTTGCGAATCCTGGTGATTTGATCGTGCTTGGGGGTGAGGTTTGGTTTGATGCGCGGCTGAAAATTCGGTTGGCTGGTTCAGCGGAAAAACCAGTCACCATTCGTTCGGAGGTAAAGTGGAGTGGCAAATCTTCATTTGAAATTATCGGCAAGCATGTCGTGCTAGACGGTTTTGTGTTTAAAGATGGTGGACTCTCGTCGGGGCATGTAATGAGGATCCGTGGATCACATTGCCGTGTGACTCGTTGCGTGATTGAAAATTACAACCCCAAAAAACGCTCCACACGGTATCAGTGGGTGAGTTTGTTGGGGCACCATCATCAGGTCGATCATTGTCGATTTTCGGGACAGAACCACTCGGGTTGCACGGTGGTCGTGTGGCTGGAAGAGGATGGCCAAACCGACGTGGGAAAGCATCGCATCGAACGGAACCATTTTCTGGACCGGCCGCGAGGTGACGGCAATGGTTTTGAAACGATTCGGATCGGTACAAGCGAGCGTTCGATGAAGTCAGCCGATTGTGTCGTGTCTGGTAATCTATTTGAAAATTGTGATGGAGAGGTTGAGCTGATTTCAAACAAGTCATGCGGCAATGTCTACGAAGGAAACACAATCATAGGCTGTGCGGGGGCGTTGACCTTGAGGCATGGAAATGATTGCCAGGTACGTGGGAATTTGATTCTGGGTGATGGGGATCAAAATAGTGGCGGGATACGTATTGTTGGCGAAGGGCATCAGATCGTGGGGAATCATATACAGGGAGTAGGAGATCGGATCGATGGTGCGATTGCCCTGAGTGCGGGGGTGGTGAATGCAAAATTGCACCAGCACGCGCAAGTGAGAAACGTGTTGATTGATCGCAATACCTTGATTGGTAATGCCGGTGAAGAAATTGTTTGGGGGCATGGCAAAGGAAGTCACGATCGAACGTTGTTGCCCCTGGATGTTACTGTTATGAATACAACGAGGCTTGGGCATTCCCTGGTCAGAAGAATTCGCTCTGTGGAGGTGGGACCAGAAGCAGATCGTGAGGATGAGTGACCCGAATCTTGGTGTGTGTTTTTGCATGTCTTCCATACAAGTTGCAATTTGCGATGGCATAGTCAACGAAGGATAAGCAGGTTGTTGCTGTCCATGCGGATGGCGAGATTGACACACCTCGCAGGGCTGGGCATCGCACGTCAAGGGCTTGGGCATTGCACCTCAGGCAAGTTGCTGTACCGTCCCTCAATACGCATTTTGGAACGCTCTTGGGACGCGTTTGTAAATGTCCCTGATGGTAATGTTAAAATGTGAGCACTTTCGTGGGTGAAAGGGAAGCTGTTCGATAATGAGTGCTGTGTTCATTCGCAGCAGGTGTTCCATGTTGAGTAAATACGGATGTCCTTCAAGGTTGGGGTGGTTGAGCCGTTTTAGCGTCGTTCGGCTAAATTATTGCATGGCTTGTAGGTTGTCTTTGAATGACACTGTGGGGGTGGATCGTGCTGAACCTTAATCCGTATCAAACACCAGAGATTGGAACACCCAGTTTCAAGGCCCTGTTTGTTGACGGGCCTGTTCAGGTTTCGCTTGTGGCCTCAGTTGAGTTGATGGCTGAGGTTCACTGGGCGTGCAGAAGGAGATGGTATTTCGTGCCACGTCTGGTTGCTGCAGTCGCTGGCCTGTTTCTTGTGTGGATTGCGGGAGACATGCTATTTTCGACTTCAGTTGGGAGGACCCCCGTTGGCGTCGCCATTGTGCTAATGCTGTTTGGTTTGTGCGCTGTGTTTTGGGCGATGTATGTACGTAAGGTTGTGATGTTGCTGAATTGGAAATTCAATGAGCAGCGTGCCCGCGCTGTTGGAGCGATGGTGTTTACACTCGATGAGAAGTATTTCACGATTGAGACTTCTGCGGGGGGGGCTAGCGTTCCTTGGGCTTCTGTGAAGCGATGGAGACGTACCGAATGCGTATTGATTTTGGATGCTGAGGAGTTCACGGTGGATATTTCCACCGTGCCATTTATTCCGATAGATGCGATGCCTGATTGTTTCAGAAGGGCATTGCAGGAGTTGTTTCAGTTTTCGCGAATGAGTTATGGGGCCCTGTATTTCGCACATGCCATGCGTGGTGTTGCGGCTGGGGTGTTGTTGGTCGGTGTGTATCTTCAGTTTATTGTTGGTGAAGAGGAATTGTTTCGGTGGCCGATCTACAAATACGCTCTGATTGCTTTGGCGATCTCATGTGTGGTGATTCGCGCTAGCAGCGAGGCAAAGATCCCAGATTTCATCAGCTTTTGGTCTTGGGTTGGTGCTTGTTTGATTGCCGTCGTTGGCGTCATGCTCCCGATGCTCTACTTCTTATGAATCGTGTTTGTTCAGAAGGCAAAGCAGGTAGGGCGGCAGGTACCCGACGGCAGATAAAGGATGCATTAAATGTTGTTGTGATTTACCAGCACGCGGTTGAAAGCTGATTTAGGCACGCCGGGGAATTGGCGGCGTTACGTGCGCAGAAACATCAATGCAACGGAATTGCTGGTCAAGTGGCGAGCATGGACGTCATTCTCTCGATCCCAACAAGGTTCATTCGGCATGCGTTCTTCACTTCACTTCGTTTTCCTGGTTTTTTTGTTTGTATTCACGAACGGTAGGGGCTCAGCACAAAATCCCATTCAGCCGAAGCGTTTTATTATCTGCTACAACCCTGAGGTACCGGCAGCAGAATTTGCACCGTACACGATGTTGGTGGTTGATTACGCGTACTCGCCAGATGCGGTCGCCGAATTGAGGCGGCAGGGAAAGTTGGTGTTCGGCTACCTAAGCCTCGCCAAGGTCCATCAGCAAAGGCATTTTGCTTCTGATGTTCAAGCGATCGGGATCGAAAATGAGCGTGATCCGCAGTTTCCTGGCAGTGTTCGGGTCAACGCCGCTGATCCCAAGTGGAGTGAACTGTTAGTGCAAGTCGTTGTTCCTCGAATCAAAAAGCTGGGGTTCAATGGAATCTTTTTGGATGATTTGGACGATCTAAAGAAACGAAAGCTTGAAAAGTACGGGGTCGCTTTGATTCACGAGATCCGGCAGGCCAATCCCGAAATCAAACTCATGGCAAATCGTGGGCTTGAGTATTTGGCAGACTTCGCGTCCCATGTCGACTTTGTCTTGTTGGAAAGCTGTTTTGTTCTTGATGGGCAGCTTCGCAAACCAGCCGATTCGGAGTGGGCTATGGACTTGTTGAAGGTGGGCAAGCGTATCAATCCCAAACTCCAGGCAGTGGCTATCGATTACATTCCGAACGCGGCAACACAATCGACCGTGAACAACCGGTTGGTATTGTTGCCAAGCCAGAAGCATTTAGTTGCACAAATTCGCGACTTGCACGCTAAGCACGGTTTGTTGTCTTGTGTGAGTACGGAGGATTTGCAGAGTTTGCCGGGGTTCTGAACGCAGCAGGCTGGCACAGTTGAAGCAAAAGATAAGGTTGCTTCTGGGGTTTTTTTGCAATTCCACGTGCGGATAAACTTGTGGTTTGGGACGTTGAAGTCAAATTGCAAACGCGAGACTATGAGTCGCACATGAAAATCAAACCGTTCTTGACTGAGCACTTTTTTGCTAGATATGAATTTACTGCATCCCACTTGCTGGCGTCCTCGGATTGTGAAACCACGTCGATCGCGGAGCTACTTTCTTTATCTGGTGGATCGTTAGCAGATTTCGGAGCGGTGAAGTTGGGGTACACCGAGTCACAAGGGCACCCGGAATACCGTCGCCTGGTTGCCGAGATGTATGAAAACGTTTCCGCTGATGACGTTGTGATTTTGACTTCGCCAGTGGAAGGCATCTATTTGACAATGCAAACTCTGCTGGAAGACAGCGATGAAGTGATCGCCCTTAGTCCTGCATACGATGCTTTGCATCACGTCGCTGATCACTTGTGCGGTAAGTTTGCATTGTGGCAGTTGGTTCCCACTGCAGCGGGTTGGCAAATGGATCTCGATCGCCTCCGAACGCTGGTGAATTCGAAAACACGCTTGATCATCGTCAATTTTCCACACAATCCCACGGGGTATCAGCCTGAACGCGATGAGTTGCAGGAGTTGATCGAGATTGCTCGAGAAAACGACTGTTGGCTCTTCTGTGATGAAATCTACCGAGGACTGGAACCGGAATTTCAACTCGGAGCGGCGATTCCGTCTGTTGCAGATGCCTATGAAAAAGCAATCGTGCTGAATGGTTTGTCAAAGACGTTCGGCCTACCTGGGTTGCGGGCGGGGTGGCTGGTGATTCGCGATGGGCAGGTGCGTGAAGAATTGATCGGCTGGAAACACTACACGACGATTTGCCCGGCTGCTCCTACGGAATATTTGGCAATACAGGCGTTGTCCGTTCGTGATCACTTGGCGGAGCGAAGTCGAGAAATGGTGTTTTCCAACTTGGCACTATGCTCGTCCTTCATGGAGCGACACCCTGCACTCTTTCGGTGGCGTCCACCCATTGCTGGATCAACAGCTTTGGTTGAGATCGACATGACGCAACTGGGGCGTGAGCAAAAGCAAAGGTTTACATCCACCTTGGAATATTGTCATGCTTTAGCCCAAGGCCACGGGATTCTGTTGCTGCCTGGTGAGTGTCTTGGGTGCCCGCCTCGCTTTGTACGCATTGGGTTAGGACGTGAAGGGTTTGCTGAGGCCATGCTTGCTTGGGAGGCAACTCTTTCATAGGATTCTACGGTACATGAAACGTACGGAATCATTCATTGAAGTATATCGCGTTGGTGGACGGCACTTGGTTGCGATCGCATGATAGGGGATTGTGATTCGAGGTCACTAGAAGTCGTTAGTGCGTTAGGTTGCTCCAGAAAATTTATCAGATTGATGATTGATTTTATTTTGCTTGATCAGCCTGGAAAAGCTTTCTAAGCTGCGTTGCGTACTATCGATACTTGATCTTTGGGAGTTGCCCATTAATCCCTACGAATCACCAACAACGGTCAATGATTCCTTTGGCGGATTTCTCTGGTCTATTCGGTTAGGAGTTGCGAAGCCTCAGGTTGTCTGTGTGTCCGGATCTCTACTGAAAGGTATACGGACTTATGTCATCGATGCGGACGGGAACAGAGGGGTGGTGCACCGAGGGCCAGTCGATTTTCAAGTAGGGCAGCAGGAGGTTCATTCGGTCCGTATTGAAGTGAACGAAGCTGGCAAGGCGAACGCCTATGTGGATGACGTGCTTGTGGAAGCAAATTTATTTCCCGAACTTCAGGACCGAATTCAGAAAATGATTTGGGCGTTTGTGTTCGTGATTGCCGCCATTACGACATTTGCGATGTTGGGCGGAGTGCTTCATTATCTTGACGTGTGATTTCAGGGGCAAGTCGGTGGCAAGTTGTTTTAATTGCAGTTGCGTGTCATGTTTTTCTGAGTTGCGGTACGGTTGTGCGAGAAAAGGTGCCTTGCCTGTCGTGTAGCTGTGCCTTGTTTTCTAATGCGGTCTTTATCGTGCGTGCGACGGTTCAGGTGCCTACTCATTCTGAGGGTAATCATGTTGCCTCGGGAAATTTAAGCTATTGATTTGATGCGGTATTGCACGCAGGTCATTTTTATTGTCGGAAGATAACAGGAATCGCACAATGGACAGGCGATCAGTGATTGTAGCGTTAGAAAACAGCGGCAAACATTTTTAATTAGGTCGGTAGTCGTCGGTTCGCCCGTGTGGTCGTTCGCGTCTTCTTGTTCGCCTAATGCCAACGGTGATGGATCTCTCTTTTCTAGAGTTGTTGTTTTCTAGAGTGTGGGTTCTAGAGGAATCAGGTCATATCACGCAGGGAGGGAGAGATGCACTGTCCTTTTTGTCAGTCAGAAACCACGGTTGACCCTAATGGTGATTGTGGAGGCTGCTACCGGAATCTGGTTGAGGTTAAGAAAGATCCCAACGAGAAAATTTGGTTTCTATGCGTTCCATGTGAGAATTATTTCAAAACGTGTCGTGATGGTACTGGGTTTGACCAGGCACCGTGTCCCCTGTGTGGTGACCTTTCGAATACACCAAGATTTCACAAGGGTCAGCGACTGCGTGAGCAGGATGCTAGTGCCCTTGCAGGCATGTTGGTGTTGAAAATTGTGCTCGGACTACTGGCTGTGCTAATCGTTTCAGGGGGTGCAGGCGTTTGCTGAGGAGACTCTTTTGACAGATTTTGATATGGGGAAAGAAGGTGCCGGCGTTTGCTGCGGAGTTGTGCGTTCCGTTTTGTGTTCATCACATTTTTTTTCAGTTGGCATGAACCGGTAGGTGCATGTCGTTCACGGCGAGGGCTGCAAAAAAGGTGGACTGATGTGGGGGGAGGTCACTTGGAGTGTGTTCACTTAGCTGTCTTTTAAGACTGCACCGTAGTATTGGTAGTATTTGTAGTATTGGTGGTCTGACGCTCTGAAAGGGTTTGGAATTCGTGAACAAACGCATAGCGGCAGTCATGGAATTCAATGCTGATCCGGCACATCGCAGGATGTTGCGAATCGTGGTAGTCGTTGTGGTATTGGCTGGTGCTAGTTGCCCGGTCTGTATCTGGTCGTTACCAACTCAGTACAGCAACTACCTGATCCCTGCGATTTTGGGGTGCTCAATCATCTCATTGATCATCATCTCGAGACGTTATGGAAGTTGGGTTACATGGGAACTTGAGCGGCGTGGGCTCATTTGTGAACACTGTGGTCGCTCAACCATTCCACGCCCTGATGAAGTTGCACTGAGTGCGTCTGATAAAGCGTGCGGCGCGGAAGTTTGTTATCATTGCAACGCGGAGCTGGCGAGTGAGTAGCTCATGAAAATCTTGTATTTGAAGGCTCGCGAAGGTGGTTGGGTTTGCGACAAGGACGAGTCGTGGGTATCGCCGCGAGTGAATGCTTTTCTTGGGATTTCATTTGCGGACTAGGGCTAGGGCTGGCGCTGGCTTCAGTTTGCAGTCATTAGCCAAGGTGTCTGGTGTCTGGGTACGCTGTTGGGACGCAATCGTCGCGTTCCGCTAGAGCATGTTGTGGGAGATTCAAGTAATGAAGTTTTCGATGGCAGAGTTTTGGGGGATGGTCACACTGCTGACGGCGACATTTGCTGCGTTACGGTTCTTGATTGGAAGCCCCGGTGCAATTGTTGGAATCATGATCGTTTCTGTACCCATGCATGTCATTGTTTGCGAGATGGTTGATCGTATGGCGAAATCGAACAAACGACGTAATCGCATTAATTGATGTTCTCAGGTGTTGTGGTGTTGAAGTTGTGTCTTTGGAATTTTTTGTAATGCAATTTAAGTGATCAACAAGTTGAGCACTGTCCGTAGAGTACTGGTGTCGGAGTGAATTTCATCAGTCCGGTGAGTCTGGTTTGCTATTTCGTGTCACTTGATACATGCATTGCAGGACGAGGTGGTTTAGTCGATCAAAGGAGGGAACCATGAACAAAGATTCGAAGTCATCCGTGCCACGCTGGTTTTGGGCTGTTGCGGTTGTCGCTTTGCTTTGGAACCTGATGGGTGGAATGGTTCTCTTGTCGGAGGTGTTTGCCAAAGAAGCGATGATGGATTCATTTACTGAGGAGCAGAAAGAGTGGTCACGTGCCACTTCGCCTTGGATTTATTTGGTTTTTGCAGTTTCTGTGCTGAGTGGGTTGACTGGCAGCATTGCACTGTTGAAACAGCGCGGACTGGCAGTTTCTTGTTTTGCAGTCAGTTTTGTCGCGGTGGTGGTGCAAATGGGCTACACGATGTTAATTGCGGGTGGCTTGAGAGTTATGGGGCCAACTGGCGCAGTGATGCCATTGTTGGTTGTATCGCTGGCTATGGTGTGGTTGTTCTTCGCCAAGTACAGCGACAATCAAGGTTGGCTGTAGACTTAGGTGATTCAACGTGAAAGGCAGTCGCTACGCATTTGGGTGAACTGTGGGGGCGGTGACGGGAGGTCACCGAGACAGTGTTTGTTAGCAGGCGTCGTGAGAAGTCTGCGAAGTCGGCGAGTTCGCCTTGGCTGCGTCGGCGCCGCTAGGCATTTCACCATGCAAATGAAGTGCTTTCCGGGCTCCGGGCGATAAGTGTGTGGAGGAAAATACAGCTTTCATGCACAGCATCAGTGGGTTGGACTACATCTTGTTACTGATTGTGAGGTGACGATTCCGAAACACTGCGGTATCCTCTGCGTGTGTATCTTCTGCATTGGTGATTGCTGTGTTTCGATTACTGTGTTTCCGTGGCGGAGAAATTCTGCTGGTTCTACTTTGGTTTGAAGGTGTCGTATGTCTCGGGGATTTTTGTGGTGTTGCTGCCGCGCTGCTGCATTGTTTGCATGCGTTGGGTTGATGGGGTGTACTCAGGAAGAGGCTACATTGCCTGAAACACCTGCTGTCGAGGTTGGAGCAGCGGTTATCCCTGTTGAGAAAGAAGTTGTGGCAGCGCCAAGTATCAAAATTCTTGATGCTGCCTGGGCGGGCGACCTTGATGCGATTCGCCAGCATATCGCGGCGGGAACTGATTTGGATACGAGAGGTGAAGACGGTGGAACCTCATTGCATGCTGTGGCAGCGAGGGGGAATGATGAGGTTGCGGCGATATTGATTGCTGCTGGCGCGGACGTGAATGCAAAGAAGGCTGATGGTGGGACGGCTTTGCATTCTGCCGCTTTCTTTTGTCATGAAAAAATCGTCCGGGAATTGTTGTCAAATGGAGCCGACAAGTCGCTCCGGAATGGTGCAGGGGCCACTGCCTATGATGGAGTTGCAGGTTCATTTGAGGACGTGAAGCCGATCTATGACCTTGTGTTGCAGATCATGGGTCCGCTCGGTTTACAGCTCGATTATGAGCGCATCAAGGCTGAGCGTCCGAACATGGCAGAGCTTCTGTCTGCTCAATAGCGGTTGCTTGTCAGTTCTGGTGCCGTGCTGCTCTGCTGGTACCGATGTTGGGATGCGTGCTGTGTTTCCACTAATTCGATCGCGTCGGATGACCCGTGATCTATGTGGCATCGGCGTGATGAACGATTGGTCTTTCTGAAAGTAACTTCATGAATTGCAACTTGTTTTTGTTGGTGACCTTTGCTGCTTTTTGCTGTTGTTTTGCTGACCCGCGGTGTGCTGCTGAGGGCCGTGTTGATAACGACTTGGTCACGCCCAGTATGACACAGCAGGATCCTGCAGCTGGCAGGAGGGTGCAGCAGGTTGCCCCAGAATATGAAGGTACAGCGGTTTATCATGCGCTCTACTTACCTGTGGACTGGAAGCCGGGAGGAAAGTACCCGGTGATCGTTGAGTACACGGGAAATGAGTTTGCTGCGTGTGGTTCTACCGGAGAAGTCAAGGATGCAAATCTCGGTTACGGCGTCAGCGGGGGCAAAGGATTCATTTGGGTATCGATGCCATACATTGCGGAGGGCAAGCAGCAGAATACGCGAACGTGGTGGGGCGACCGGCAGGCGACGGTAGATTATTGCAAAGTGAATTTACCTCGGATTTGCAAACAGTTTGGTGGTGATCCTGAATCCGTCTTCATCTGCGGTTTTTCGAGAGGAGCAATTGGGGCGAGTTATATTGGTCTTGCAGATGATGAAATTGCCGCTTTGTGGAAAGGTGTGTTCACGCACGACCACTTTGATGGTGATCGAAAGTGGGGGTATCCAGCGAGCGACCGCCAGTCAGCCCTTGAGCGGCTTGCGCGATTGAAGGGCCGACCTGTACTGGTATGTGGAGGTGCCAACGACTTCTTGCGAGATCATCGCCAGCTTGCTGCCTTCACTTTTCTGCGCCCTCCCATCAGCGAAATATTTGATATTCCGGATGGAAAAGTAATTCACCCGCACACCGACTTATGGATGCATCGTGATAGCGAATCTCGGCAGCAGGTTCGTAAGTGGTTCTCTGAGCATCTCTAGGCTACCGAGGACCAGTCCAGGGAGGTGAATCCGGCGTGCAGATTAAGTGAAGTCTGGGTGGCGTTAGCGGTTCCGTGATTTTGATTTATCGAGGTGACTTTAAGCACTTGGAAATGTTAAACTACTATTCACTGGGGCCGCAGTGATGCGGATATCCTGCTGGGAATACGGGCGGTGATTGCGGTGCGGTATCTCAAGAAAAACATTTCATGGCTCGTAGTATTCTCGTTCCTTGTTGGGGCAGTACCGTGTTGGGCAGAGGATTCGCAGTTGGTTCTCGTCACTGCTGATGGGCAGCGATTGTCTGAGTCTCTTGCACTGGGCGCAATGCTAAGCAAGGAACCATCTGTGCGAGCTAAGCCCATCAACATGGGGGTTGAGATTGCCGGCCTGCACAATGTTCTCCCGGCGGCTGATGCGAATGGCGTCTGGACTTATGCGAGCTACCGGTGGGGTGGCGCATTCGTCGGTGGTCAGTTCAAGTTTAATGGTTTTATTGGAGGTGTTCCTGATCACTTTCGAATCGCTGTTTACCGACCGTCGCAAGAAAAAATTTATCTCAGCAATGAAGTGCAGACTCATCCACTGTTGAATCGTTATCACGTTGATCTGTTGAAAAATGGTAAGGCAGTTCTGACTCGAAGTGATACGGGAAAAGCGATGGCGAACGCGGTGTTGGGGCTTGCTGATTTGGGTTTGCTTTCGGCGATGGTGCTGGTCTTGGTAACCGAAGGCATGGTGGTCATTGCTGGGGTTATGTTGTTAAAGAAAAAAAAAGTATTGGTCCGGGTGGCTGGTGGCTGCATCGCGGTGAATGCCTTTGCTTTTCCAATGGTGTGGGCGCTAGCTCATGCTGGCTTTTGGTTCGGTGGTTTGTGGGTTGGGCTTGGTTTCTTGCTTTTGCAGCTGACCTTGGCCGTTTTGTTGCAGGGGACGGCTTATGCTCTGCTGGGGCGGTTTGATTGGCGGCGCGGTGTAGCTATTGGACTGATCGCAAAAATCGCCGCAGGTTCGTTGCTTTTTGTCATTGGTTATTGTGTGTTTGCGTAAGTCGGTGTTCTCGTTGCCATGTTGATTTCCAGGAAATGCAAGTTTTTGTTTGTGCATGTGTACAAGAATGCGGGCATGAGCATTACAAAGGCTTTGAGCCCATTTACCGTCAGCAGGTATCAGCGCGAGACCGTGCGTTTGCTAAGACAATTGAATTTACCCTTTCCGATACATTGGGACCCCACCCCATTTGACACACACGCAACGGCAGTTGAGTTGGTTTCCGTGATGGGGAGAGATGAATTCGCTTCCCTATTTTCCTTTGGCATCGTTCGCAATCCCTGGGACTGGCTTGTTTCTCTATACACTTATGTCTTGAAAACACCTCACCACCATCTTCACCCACTGTTTCAGGAATTAGGTAGTTTTCAGAACTACATTGGTTGGCAATGTGATGGTGGGCTTCCGTTGCAAAAGGATTTTCTGTTTTCTTCCGATGGCGAGCAGTTGGTTAGTTTTATTGGACGGTATGAAAAGTTAGAACGGGATTTTCGGCATGTGTGCACGCAGGTGGGCGTGTCTGCAAATTTGCCTAAACTCAATGTTTCGAGGAAATCTCGTTCATTTAAACAGTATTACGATGAGCGGTTGGTCGAAATGGTTCGTGAAAAGTACCAGCCTGACATTGACTTGTTTGATTACCGATTTTAATTGACCACGCTTGTGCACTCTGGATGTATTTCAGCCAGGCTCGGAGTGCTTTGATTAAATTTTCTTGAGATGTTGCGCAGTTTTTGTTGCCGTGCGGGAGAGACAAAATGGACCGTTACATGAAGGCTGCGATCGAGCAAGCCCGGATCGGCTATTCCGAGGGTGGGATACCCATTGGGGCTGTCTTGGTGATTGGTGGCGAAATTGTAGGGCGAGGGCATAATCGACGTGTACAGCGTGGCAGTTCTATCTTGCATGCTGAAATGGACTGTCTGGAAAATGCGGGACGCCTCACTGCATCGGATTATCGGCAGGCAGTGATTTATTCAACTCTTTCACCCTGCTCAATGTGCAGCGGCGCGATTTTGTTGTACCGAATTCCCAAGGTGGTTGTTGGTGAGCATCAGACTTTTCAAGGTCCGGAAAATTATGTGCGCAGTAAAGGTGTGGATGTTAAGGTCCTCGACAGTCGTGAATGCATTGCTCTGATGCAACAGTTCATTCTGGAAAGTCCAGATCTTTGGGATGAAGATATCGGGGAGTGAAGCACTTTTGAGTATGAATGTTGCTTTGCGGAATAGAACCTGACCAGAATGAATCCCTGGTCAGTTCCGTCCGAGAGGCAACCGCATGGGAATGGCCCTGGCGATTTGTACTCTTGAGAGGGTTCTTGCTCAGGGGGCACTAGCTTCTTACCGCTTATTTCCCTGGATTCTTTTTATACATTGTATTGTGATGCCACCTATGAAAGCAGGATCGAACGTTGTTTGGTTGTGCTCAGCCTATTCAATTGCACCTGTCATGGTGTGATTGTCCGCTGTATGTGATTGTCCGCTGTATTTTTGGGGCAGGGAAACGATCTTAGTTTTGGTACCGGTATTCCGAGGTTGGATTTATGGTTCATGGCTTGCAGACCCTGCATCTTGGAAACCAGTCATTATCTTAGAAACCAGTCATTTATTTCATGAGTCTTCTCTGCGGATGCGGTGGTCGTTGTGGGGCGGATTTAAGACTGGTGTTCATCGGAACCTTGGGTGTCATGCTTTGTTTTCAGCCTCCCATTTGATTTTGATGAAAAGTGTGGGGATTGAACGCTGCCAGGCCGGCGTTCCATTGAGAAGTGTGTGATGATTGCGAACCGCTCGGAGTCCACGTCATCCGTAGGCAAGTGTCAATGGAAGGTTTGGTTGCAGAATTTGCTATGATGAAATGCAAGAGGGTCGACTTTGGGATTGGATTACTTCAGTAATTGGTGTGTTATGTTGGTGAGATTGGTCGCGATTCTTGTTGTCTTGGACGTTTCGTTGTGTATGGCAAAAGAGCCTGCGGATACCAATTATGACGAGGCTAAGGTTCCAGGCTATGAATTACCTCAGTTGTTGCTGGATCAGGATGGTAGATCAGTAGGACCCGCTGAGTGGGAGGGGCATCGCAGGAACGAGATTCTTGAATTGTTGGAGGATTCCGTTTACGGAGCGACCCCCAGCAAACAAGTCAATGTTCGTTACGAGCTGGTTGAGGAAGATCACAATGCTTTGGCGGGCAGAGCGACTCGTAAGCAGGTAGCTGCTTTCTTTGGGGAGAGTGGCTATCGGCTGGATATTTTGTTGTACGTACCGAATCGGGTTTCCCGACCTGCACCTGCATTTTTAGGGCTGAACTTCAACGCGAATCACACGGTTCATGCAGATGTTGGAATTTTAAAACGAGGGACATCCAAAGAACGTGGGTCGTTCGCGGGCCGCTGGCAATTAGAGACGTTGATTGAACGTGGTTACGCCTTAGCGACGGTGCATCGTGATCAAATTGATCCCGATAATTATCAGAATGATTTTTCGGACGGTATTCATCCGCTGTTCTACGAGGATAATCAGGTTGTGCCTGCGCCAGGGCAATGGGGATCGATTGGTGCGTGGGCGTGGGGCTTGTCTCGCGTTCTTGATTGGCTGGAGACAGAGGACTCGGTTGACGCCTCACGGGTCGCTGTGATCGGTCATTCTCGTTTGGGCAAGACTGCGATCTGGGCAGGTGCACAAGATCGCCGTTTTGCCATGGTCGTCAGTAACAATTCAGGGTGCGGTGGTGCGGCACTGTATCGCCGTTGTTATGGAGAACGGATTCACCACATGATTAAACCCGTTGGTTATTGGTTCTGCAGGAATCACCATCAATACCAACAGCGAGAGCATGAGTTGCCTGTTGATCAGCACATGTTGTTATCGCTTGTTGCTCCAAGGCCACTGTACATTGCCAGCGCAACGAATGACCGTTGGGCAGATCCCCTAGGTGAGTTTCTGGCGGCCAAGTATGCCAGTCCAGTCTATGAGTTGCTGGGAGAAAAGGGGCTTGGAGAAACTGAGATGCCTGCACCGAATGTTCCGCTACACACACGCATAGGTTATCACTTGCGATCTGGTGATCACGATGTGACGTCATTTGATTGGAAGCAATATCTTGCATTTGCAGATAGGCACTTGAATTCGAAATGAATTCTTATGATTGGGGACCTTTGACACGATTGTTGTGAAAAAAGAGTTTGTATTTTCGCTTATGTGTTGATCGTGCATGTTTCCTAAACGGTCCTGTAATGATGGCAAGACTGTGATCGATGGATCATTGCGGTTTTGCTGCAATTGTTAGGGAGGATTCAATGAGTTCGGTAGAGGCTCGCATAAAGATCGATGAGTTGGTCAGGAGGCTGGCATCAGCGGGCTGTGCGATCTCGGATGAGTTACCCGGCGTGGACGTTGATGACACTGTCTTGATGGCTTCCAAAACGATTTTCTCATGGAAGGGTTGCGTCTTTCTTTCGCAACATATCGTCATTAGTGAAGTGTCGGATCCCAAAGTTCAGGACCTGCAGCAGCTATTTGACATTGGCTTTTCAGCTGCCAAGAAAGTGAATCGCATTCCATTGTTGCGAGGAATGCAATTTGGATATGTGGTGATTCCGGTGATTGTTGCCGAAGTTGTTAGCGCCGAGGTTCTTGATTACGTATGGAAGGCTCCTTCGAATCGTTGGTGCTTGATTGAGTTTCCTGTGATTTGTAACGCTCGAACAGGGGAGTCTTGGTGTTTTCAGGGAACGAATTTGTGGGGAGCGTTTATTTTTTCTGATTTGCGTCAGTTCGTTTGCCAGTTCATTGAGTAAAACGATACGCTTGTATTTGAGGTGTGCATAACCAAGCAGCTTCGTGTGGTGCGGAACAGGAATGTGGTCGGAAAGTAGTAAATACGGGTGATCGTGGTTATGTCAAAAAATCCTTATGCTTCCAGTTCCGATGTACCGGAAAGGCGAAATCCTAATCCGACTTCACGGAAGCTACTTTGGTTGGGATTGCTGATAAGTCTGCTCTCTTTCCTGTTATTCTGTTTTCAGGTGAGTCGCCTCTTTTTGCTGGGCTCGCAGTTGGACGGTGCTGTCAGTCCCTCAGAGTTCGCAATGAAAGTGAGCGGCACTGTTACGCTCATTCCCGTTGCTATTTTAACTGGTGTTGTTGGGTTGGTGCTTGCCATTGTAGGTTCGTTGCGATCGGGAAAACGCGTTCCATGAGATAGTGATCAAGCCAGTCCGACCTTGGATGGCTAGAGAAGGATTCGACAGGTGGCAGGTTCGCGGGCAGCGCGTGTCACGGTTGTCTTTTCAGTCGTTCCAAGTTGGCAATGGCAAGTGTTGATTGGTATCGGTCGGTGGTTGCAAACTGGTACCACTGAGTGTTTGGGCCAGTGGAGTTCAGCAGCTGGGTAGGGAGAGCTGTCTTCGAATGAAAGGGTCTTCAAGATTGAGATGAGGAGTTGTGATGAATAGGCGTGAGATACAGAAAAATTTTCGATCGGAGCTGATCGCTGAGGATGTTTTCATTGCGGGTAATGCAACGGTACGTGGGGCAGTGACGATAGGCGACCATTCGAGTGTCTGGTTTGGTGCGGTAATTCGTGGCGATACGGAAGTGGTTGAGATTGGGTGCCGATCGAACATCCAGGATCTGGCTGTTTTGCACGCTGACCCCGGCTACCCTTGTTGCTTAGGTGATGGTGTAACGGTCGGGCATTCAGCAGTGGTGCACGGAGCGAAGGTCGAGTCCGGCGCTTTGATCGGGATTCGAGCGGTGGTGCTCAATGGTGCGAAGATTGGTAGCGGGGCGATCGTGGGCGCGGGCGCAGTGGTGACGGAGGGAATGGAGGTTCCCGCTGGCCATCTTGCGGTTGGAGTTCCCGCCAAGTTGATTCGCAAGCTAACTTCAGAGGACACGGAGCGACTGACTCGGACAGCGGCGCACTATGTGCATGCTGCTAAGTCCTATCGTGAATCCGGTGAAGCAACTTAGCTGGAATTGCGTTTTGCGTATCGGCCGAACGGACATTTCACTGTGTCTGGGATGCAGATTCAGCGTGGGGCGGGGCACGGCGTTTCAGGCATGGACTGGTAGGCATGGTGACGAGGTGGGCCCGATCAACTTGTTACCGGTTTTTTTTGCACGCTTTTGCGATCGAGCATCCGCCGCATCCGCTTCCGCATTCACCCTCGCTATCACCGCAGTTGGGGCCACAGCCATCACTCAACAGTTTCGAAAAATGACGCGTTCGAACAATGGACTCGTATCGTTCGGTGATGTCTCGGGTGATGGATTCAGCCAGCGAGTCAACGGCGCCGAGGAAGTGCATCACTAGTGTGCCGCCGTCGAATAGTTGATCGACGTCCAGCAAAATCGATTGAGATTCCGACTCGGCGAGAGCGGCTTGGCACGCTTCCACCGCTTCTCTTTTGTGGCGTTCCAGGCGTCGGAGTAGCAATTCGTCTTCCTGCGTGGTGGGACGCAAGACCGAGGCCGTCGGCGTACGGCTGAGGGGGGTGTCTTCCGTTTCTTGGGTCGTAGAGCTTTTTTTTGTGGTCGGAACTGACAGACAACGCATGATTTCAGCGAGTTCGGTGCCGCGTCCGGTTCGCACGATCACACGCCTGCCACGCGGCAAAATCAACGGACAATGGGCCAGATGGACTTCGCTGAGAGCCCCAATTCGGACGTAGGAGTACGACATGTGGTGGGTAGTTCGAAAGTAGACGACTTGCCGATCTTGGGCGACGAGTTCACCATAGTGGCGGATTGACAGGAATTTTGCAATTCTTGTGACTGGTCCCGTTGTTAAAACTTGCTCTTTTCGTTTGAGATTGCACGAATATCATGTCACTGAACCTTGAGTCCGAGCCACTAAGCCGAGTTGCCGCTGATCGTTACCAAGAAATGGCTGATCAGGTTCTCGGTGGCGAGTCGTTGACCCGCGAACAGGCCATTTCCATCTTGGAGGCGCCAGATCTGGACGTACTGTCGATCTTGTCGGCGGGTTTTCGAATTCGGCATCAGCATTTTGGAAAGTCTGTTCAGCTGTATTTCTTAATGAGTGCCAAGAGCGGACTGTGTCCCGAGGATTGTCACTATTGCAGCCAATCAAAAATCTCAGAGGCACCTGTTCCAAAGTACAACATTTTGAAGCGGGATGATTTGATGGAGGCCGCCCGGATCGCGTCTGAGCGTGGGGCTAAGACTTACTGTCTTGTGATTTCTGCCCGCGGTCCAAATGAGCGGGAACTCAATGCCGTTGAGCAGATCGTGCCCGAAATCAAAGACAAGTACGGGCTCGACATTTGCGCCTGCTTGGGGTTGCTTTCAAAGGAGCAAGCGGATCGGCTGAAGGCCTGCGGTGTGGATCGAGTGAATCACAACTTGAATACCAGTGAGGAGCATTACGCTGATATCTGCACGACGCACACCTACGCAGACCGTGTCCAGACACTGCAGCATGTCAAAGATGCAGGGATGGAGATGTGCAGTGGTGGGATTATTGGAATGGGAGAGAAGCACGAAGACATTGTTTCGATGGCATTTGACCTCAGGGATTTGGGGGTTCAGTCCATCCCCTTGAATTTTCTTAATGCCATAGAGGGCACGCCTTTACAAACAAAAGATGAATTGACTGCCAATGATTGCCTTCGTGCGTTGGCAATGTTCCGCTTCGTCAATCCTGACCGTGAATTGAGGATCTCGGGCGGTCGAGAGATTCACCTGCGATCGCTGCAGCCTTTGGGGCTTTACGTTGCCAACAGTCTTTTTGTTGGGGATTATCTGACTACTAAAGGGCAGGCACCGCAGGAAGATTATGACATGATTCGTGATTTGGGTTTTGATGTGACCGAGTCTGCCTGCGATTCCTGATTTCAGCAACCAGCTGCTGAAACGACACAGGATCGCTGTCAATACAGCGATCCTGATCCTGAGGGACTGTCTTTTGCCTTAACACGCGACCTCATGCACAAAGAGGTATGAGACGCCACGCGTTTTCACGTTTGCTGCCGTTTCCGATAGCAGCGATCACTTGACGGCGTCTACGGTGACACCCGGCCAGTCGTCTGTACGGAATGGGGTCATCTGCAGGCCTTCACTGCTCTGGACGTTGCAAATGGGGTTGGTTGCCCAGGCGTAGCGAACAGCGACAGGTTTTTTTATCTGGTCGTTCCAGACTTCAATGGTGTCTTTGCCTGTGATTTTGGCGTTTGCGTTGACGAACTGTTTGTCTTCGCCCGCAATCGCGAATCCAAGAGGCTCACGAACATCAAACGTGTCCAAGCGGCCACCCACGTGGTCGAATTGCAGGGTCACTTTGGAACCATCGACCATCATGGAATGGTAAGTCGGACTGCGAAATGGAATGTCATAGCCGTAGTCATTTGCGAGTGCCCAACGTGCGAGACGTTTTGCGACGTCTTGTTTGTTGCGGGGATGAATATCGGATGTTTCACCTAACTCAATGATGACAGCTTCGCCGGTGTTGGGCAGTTTTGACATGGTCATGGTTTGTGCTTCTCGGAGTTCTGCCCAAGGGCTGTCAGTGGGGCTGTTCACTTCGGCTTGAAAGTCGGCCAGCTGCACCCAATAGAAAGGAAAGTCCCCTTGTTTCCACTCTTGACGCCAATTGTCGATCATTAGAGGGAACAGATCACGGTACTGATACGCGCGATTGGCGTTGGATTCGCCTTGATACCAAATGACGCCGCGAATGGTGTAACCGATGGTAGGGTGCAAGACACCGTTGTAGATATTCGAGGGCCGATGATTCCCAGTGAGTTGGTTGCGTGGCGGTCGGGGGCGATTTCCTTTCTTGTTCGTTTCCCAGTTTGCCAGGCGTTTGCGAAAGTTCTCCATCGCTGCTTCGTGATCATAGGTCTGAGCCATAGTATCCCACTTTTCCAGTAGCTCACCGTATTGACCTGCTTTTTCGAGTACGTCGCGGTTGACCCACGCTTCAGCTGCAGAGCCTCCCCAAGCGTTATCAATCAAGCCGATCGGAACACCGAGTGTTTGGTGGATTTGCCGACCGAAGAAGTAACCAACAGCAGAAAAATTCTTCGCGGTGGTTGGAGTGCAGGATTCCCATTTTCCATCGAAGCTATCTTGTGGTTCTTGTACACCTACCTGCGGAACCGAGATCAGTCGTATGTTGGGGTAGTTGGCTGTTAGCGTTTCGAGGTCGGGGTCGTTAGCGCTTCCGACTGGCCATTGCATATTGGATTGCCCGGAGCAGATCCAGACTTCACCGACGAGCACATCTTTGAAAGTTTTGGTTTCGTCAGCCTTGATGACCATTTCGTGAGGGCCACCGGCCGGCAACGGATCCAGTTTGACATCGAATCGGCCGGCCTTGTCTGATTTCGTGTCCGCTTCATGGCCAGCCATTTCAACGTGCACATCGATATTGGGGGTGGTCCAGCCCCAGACATGCACTGGCGTGTCCCGTTGAACCACCATCGAATCACCAAAAATGGGCGATGTTGTCACCTTGGCAAAGCACATTTGCGTCAGCAGTGTCACAGCGGCAAAGAAAGTCAAAAAACGGGTCATGCATCGATCCTGTCTGGGTGGGAATGGGAGGGGAGATTCGTTGTGAATAGATGATACTGGGGACACGACTCAGATGTCGCCCCTGAGAAAATTTGTTTGCTGGAATCACGTTAATCGCTATCGTCAATGCTGGTTGTATCCGAAATCTGTTGGGGCACTGGCAGCTGTTTGCTTGCTGCCCGCGGTGGCGATACCGATGGGGGATTCTGATCAAAATCGATGCGTGATTTTAGTTCGTATCGCGAAGACCCTTTGGTTTCCGAATACACGCCTCGTTTTTGGAATATTTCAAGTGGCTATGAGAAGCCAGACAAGTCAGGTTCGTAGTGCCGTTGAAAAGGTTAAACTTATCTTTGAAACACTCACCCCTACCCTGATTTGCTGGATTCGCCCATGCGACACAAGATTTGTGTGACCGTTTTGATATTTGCCGGGGTACTCGGCATCGTAAACCTGTTTGGTGCTGATGTCGCCGTCGGGGCCGGTCGACCCAATATTTTGATTGCGATCGCTGACGATCAATCGTATCCGCATACCTCAGCGTATGGTGATCCAGTGATCAACACGCCAGCGTTCGATCGGGTGGCAAGGAATGGGGTTTTATTTCGTAATGCATTCACTCCTGCACCCGGTTGCAGTCCCATGCGGGCAGCGTTCTTGACTGGTCGTGAAATCTGGCAGAATCGTGAAGCCGGCACGCACGCGAGTACTTTTCCCCGTGATCTGCCTGTTTTCACCGAGCAACTTGCATCGGCTGGGTATCACGTCGGGATGACGGGAAAAGGATGGGGGCCGGGGAAGGCAACTGATTGGCCGCATAACCCCGCAGGGAAAGCGTACACTGCAAGGAAGGTGAAACCTGCTGATAGGATCAAAGGAATTTCGAGCAATGACTACTCAGGAAATTTTGAGGATTTTCTGAAGACTCGTGCCGATGATCAGCCTTTCTGTTTTTGGTTTGGGGCCAGTGAACCTCATCGGACCTATGAGCGGGGAGTGGGAGCTAGGTATGGTCTTGATCCGGCTAAGATACGCATGCCAGGATTTTTGCCAGGAAGTGAGGAAGTACGTTCCGATGTGGCGGATTACCTCTTTGAAATCCAATGGTTTGACCAGCACCTGGGCCGCATGCTGGATCATCTCGCAGAAGCTGGTGAACTCGACAATACCTTTGTGATTGTGACAAGCGACAATGGGATGCCATTCCCCCGCGCGAAAGCAAACCTTTATGAGTACGGCATTCATATGCCGTTGGCTGTCGCGTGGTCAGCGAAAATACCAGCGGGGCAGGATACTAATGAGTTGGTCAGTTTGATTGATGTGACACGCACAATTTTTGATGCTGCAGGTGTGAAACCGCAGCAGCCCGAGAAGCTTTCTGGACACAGTCTGCTTCCTAGCCTTGTTCCAAACACCAAAGGCGTTCAGTCGCATCGTGAGTTTGTATTCAGTGGTCGTGAAAGACATTCTTCCTCACGTTTCAATTCACTCAGTTATCCCTGCCGGTGCGTGCGTACCAAGACACACCTTTATATTAGGAATTTTACTCCTGAGCGTTGGCCGGCTGGAACACCTCAGAAATATCTGGGGGCGAAGTACGATCAGGATGGCGATTTGGTAGCCTCAACGTTATCGCCCCAACATTCCGGTTATCACGACATTGATGATGGACCAACGCTGCAATGGATGATTGCCAATCGAGCCGAGCCTGCTGTAGGAAAGTTGTTGCAAGCAGCTGTCGCGAAACGGCCAGCAGAAGAGTTGTTTGATATTCGGGAAGATCCTGACTGTCTGAACAATTTGGCGGGAGATCCCAAGGTGGCGTCAGTTCAGGCAACATTGTCAGGGGCACTCACCGCATACCTGACCAAGACAGGGGATTTGCGTCAGACCGATCCAGAAGCTGGGCAGGTTTGGGAAACCTATGAAAGAGTCAGCTCACTCAGGTGGTTTCCCGCGCCAGAGTGGTACAAGCAGGAAACGTCGACGATCCCTGATCAACCGTGGTTAGAGAAGCGAAGGCCCCGAAAGTGATCGCTGCAGGTATCTGGGCAAGCCTCCACTCACACGGTTACTACCGGAGGGGGCAGCTTTGCCTCTGCATCGCAGGCAAAAGGTTCGAGTAGCCTATCTTCGAGGGCTCGTGAACTGACGCGTTTTAGCTCGCGTATCGACCTGGTCGTGCGAAGTGTGCAACGCGTGCCGCGTGCTCTGAGTGTCCTGCCACTTGTGACATTTGAAGTACCTGGTCGCCATCGTGGTTACGAATTGCTTCGCTTATCGAGCATCGTTTGACATCACTGTTCTGGCACAAGTGTTGACGCCGCGTTTTTGGCGTGAGTTGTCTAGGATGACGTCCCTAACGGATTGGTTGGCATTCCAGAGGGTAAATCGCTGACAATTGCCGCTTTTTGCAGTGATGAAGTGTGCGAATGTGTTGGTAGTGGTAAAGTCAGATTACGAAAAATCGCGATCTCAAGTACGATGCACGGCACGCGGTTTGTGCGGGTGAATTCTTTTATGATGAGAATCGAAAATCGCCAGACGGATTATTCGTGATCTGGGGCTGAGTGGCCGGGTGAGTAACCGCAACCGTTTTTCATAAATACAGGGTGGCGATCTTTTGGACAACGTCTCGCAATGGTTGGTTTGGCTCTTGGTGGTGACGGTTGTGCCGCCCATGTTGTGCTGCCTGTTTGTTCTTTATCCCATCCGGCGATATGCGCAGCGTTTAGGTTTGCTTGATCGTCCTGGTGGCCATAGTACGCACACGGAAGTAACACCCCTCGGGGGTGGAATCGGGATTTGGTTGGGAATCATGCTGACCTTCCTCTTGGGGACAGTCGCCGTTTTGGTGACGCGTGATTCCGAATGGCTACAGCAGTATTTGCCTGATTCGCTGCTGCCGTATTTGGATGGTGTTTGGTCACGAGTGGCTCAGGTTTGGTATTTGCTTGGTGCTGGAACGGTTTTGTTTTTTCTGGGTTTGGCGGACGATCGTTATGGTGTCAATGAATGGATGCGTTTGACAGTTGAGTTCGTGATTGCAGCATTTGTGGTCTATGGTTTGGGTTTCGGGTTGACCGCGCACATTGGTGTTTCATGGTTGACCAATGTGTTGTCGATGATCTGGATTGTGGGTGTGATTAATTCGTTCAACATGCTGGACAACATGGATGGCTTGAGTGGTGGCGTGGCAGCGATCATTGCCGCAGCCATGGCAATGGTGATGTTGTCGACCCCCGATCCTGGAACAGTTCGTCCACAATTGTTGGTCGCTGCATTGCTGCTTGTCGTTTTGGGGGCTCTGTTGGGTTTTCTTTGGCACAATCGGCCCCCCGCACGAATCTTCATGGGAGATGGTGGTAGTTATCTCGTTGGCTTTTTGATTGCCGTATCAATGTTGATGGCGACTTTTGCAGGAAACGGGGAGCGAACACATGCCGTTTTTGCGCCGCTGTGTGTCATGGCGGTTCCGCTCTATGACATGACCACGGTGTTATGGATTCGAATTCGCGAGGGACGAAGTCCATTTGTGGGCGACCGAAGTCATTTTTCACATCGGCTGGTTGATTTGGGATTGGGACGTACTCAAGCGGTGTTGACCATTTATCTGGTCACTGCCACCTGTGGTCTCGCCGCTGTATTGCTGACACAGGTGTCGTTGACGCAAGCTGTCATGGTGTTGGGGATTGTTTTGTGCATGCTCTTTTTGATTGTCATTTTGGAATCTACCGGATGGCGAAAAAACAACGACTGAACAGACGACCGCGCCAGGATAGGACGTCAGGTGGAACGACACAGCAACCGAGCTTGGACGGAGCGGATGTGCCGGTGTATCGGAACCAGAGCAAGGTAGCGGGGGCTCATGGCAAGTCGGGCGATGCTCGTGACTGGTTCTGGAGACTCATTGATCCGATGAATGTCGGGATTGCTTTATTGGCTGGCGTGGTGGTTTATTTGGCGTACTACCCCAGCGATAGTATTGCTGTTGAGCAGGGAGACGCACTTTGGTTTACCTTGCTTGCCGTTTTTACAGCAACCGTGACTTGGACCGGGTGGTTCTGGCAACGTGATGACGGCTCCTTTTCAGGGGTCCGGCAAGTTGAAAAAGTTGATGAGGGTATTCAGACATCTGGAAGTTTGATTGTGAATTCGATGTCAGGTTCGCCACGTCGCTTCATGGATCGTTTGTTCTCATTGGTGTTGAATTGGGCAGCATGGCTGTTAGCGGCATGGATGTTCATGGCTGCTTACGCAACTTGTCCGCCGGGTAATTTACGTATGGCAACCAATGAAGCCTGGCTGTGGTTATCCGGTGCAGCTATTTTTTCGTCATCACGTTTGTTGATGGCCAAGTTGGGTACAAGGCGATCATTGTTGGCTTTATTCGTCGTTTGTACGGTTGGCTTATCTGTTCATGCCCTGCATCAATATTATGTAAGCCTGCCGTCGAACAGGTTGCTTTATTTGCAGGACCCCGATGCGGTTCTAGCCATGGCTGGAATCAGTGCGCCGCCAGGTTCATCTGAACGGATGGTGTTTGCAAACCGTTTGATGGATGGTGGGCCCACGGCGACTTTTGCTTTGGCGAATTCGCTTGCTGCGATTTTGTTGTTTGGTGTGGTTCTGGCAGTTGGGGTGTTGCGATATCGGATTCGCAGTTTGGGACGGTTCGGGGTTCTGTTTTGGATTTCGATTGCCCTCTTAGGTGCTGGTGCCCTGCTTGCGGCACGTAGTCGATCTGCAACCTTGGCGATGATGCTGTCGTTTGGATTGCTTTGGTTATCGTCGGGCCGTTTAGGACGTTTTCGATCCCGCACCGTGATGGTCGGATTGGGGTTGCTGCTTGCAGTTTCGCTTGGAGGCGCGTTGCTTCTTGGGTTCTTCGGAAGTCGCGAGTGGTTCGAGCAGGCGCCCGCTTCGCTAGCCTTTCGTTTTCAGTACTGGCGAGCAAGTTGGCAGATGGTGTTGGAGTATCCGTGGTTTGGAGTGGGGCCAGGCAACTTTCAGGCGTTGTATGAACGCTTTCGTGAGTTGAGCACTACCGAGCAAATCGCGGAACCTCATAATCTGTTCATTGAAACATTGGTAAGTGGTGGTTTCATCGCTTTGGCATTGCTGATCAGTGTGCTTGTTGCGATCACTGTCGTCTGTGTTCATCAGATGCGTGATTCAGGTGAAGCCAACGTGGACATTCCAGAGTCGTTGGCGATTGATTCAAAAGGCGAAAAGTGGATTGTTGTGGGAGGAACCCTCGCATTCCTTCTGGTTTGGTGGCTGGGACTTTTGGCTCTGGCTTTGCCTGATCTGGCAGCGAGCATGTGGGTGGTGCCGGCGGTCGGGTTTGCCGCCTTTGCCTGCTGGCCTGCGATCCGTTCTTTGAGTAGTCGGGAGATCGACTCCATCGTGTTGAGTGCCTGCGTTGGCGTCGGGATTCATCTGATGGTTGCAGGCGGTTGGACTGTGCCCGGAGTGGCGTTGCAGCTTTGGATTGGGGGAGGTTTGTTGACCAGGTACGCGGTCAACTTCACTGCCTTGAACGCCACTCAAGGAAGCGGTAGCGTTTCCGTGACAGCACATGGAAAGTCGTGTGCTGTGATGGTTGCCATTGTGGGTGTCCTGGTCAGCACCGTTTTGACGCTCATGTCATTGGGACCGGTGGAGGCACGGCAGCGAGCGATGGCTGAGGCCGCAAAGTTGATGCAGGATGGGCGGATTCGTCAGGCTCAAGATGAATTATTGGTAGCTGCCTCGGCTGATCCGTGGTCTCCTGAGGCGATGTTGTGGCTGGCGAATCTTGATCAAGTGCAGTTGAGCCGCCGCGGTGAGGCAGACGATTTACGTCGATCATGGGACTCAGCCTTGAACGAGGCTCTTAGGCGTGCAGGCGAGGATCCGGCAGCTTATAGGCAGGTCGCGAGTCAGCGGATTCATCTGTATCAAGTCCATGGGCGGACTAAGGATTTGGAAGCGGCCACCGAGATTTTTGAGCAAGTTGCTCGGTGGAGCCCAGCAGATGAATGGATTATGGCTCAGATGAGTGTGCTTGAAGCGGCACGTGGAAGGTCAGATGAAGCCAGTCAATATGCCGCGAAAGCGAGGGAATTATCAGTTTTGGGCGGGAATATTGAGCGGGCTCTTTCGCGTCAGCTTGTCTTTTTGCCGCGGAAGGTTGGCTTGCCTGCCCAAGCAGGGCCCATTCGTCGCCCTGCTGATCAATTGCTGAATCAGCAGTCCGCGGAACCGTCAGCCCAACCTAAGTAAGTAAATGCCAGCCAGTAATTGCCGAACCGATCTAATAGCAGTAGCGTAACGCTGACGTAGTTCTCTCTTCGAATCCGTCTTTTTGCATCACAGTTGTTCCATGACAAAATTTCTACTGGGTATCGTGTTGGCAGCCGTGATCGGAACTACTGCCGGCTGGACCGTCAATTACGTCAGTTATGCCAGTGTCGTGGGCCACTTTGGCCCTTTTACGACCGATAGTGATTTCCAGGCTGCTGATCTGGTTTCTACCGTGCCTGCCGATACGGGAGACTCCCGTGCCAAGGTGAACATGCTTACTTCACAGGTTCACGACTTCGGTATGATGAAGCCTGGAGACGAGGGAGAGCACATCTTCCGAATCGAAAACGTTGGAACAGATAATCTTCTTCTGCGGCTAGGAGCTACCACCTGTAAGTGTACGCTCGGAGACTTGGAGCGGGAGTCGCTGGCTCCGGGCGAGAGCACAGAGGTGAAACTCAGTTGGACCGTTAAAGATGGAGGAGAGCCGGAGTTTACCCAGTCTGCCCAGATATTGACCAACGATCCTGATAAGGTGGCGATCTCGCTGGAAATCACCGGAAGGGTCGTTAGTGACGTCGATCTGGTGCCGGCAACTTGGAGTTTTGGTGAAGTCGGCACGGGAGAACCGTTTGAAGTCACTGGCAAAATCTATAACTTCATGGATGAGAGAATACGACCTGGGAAACCTGCGTTCAGCAGCGAGGAATTGACTGAGTTCTCAACCTTTGAGGTCGAAGAATTTACACCCACTGAGGAAGAGGATGGCATCCGGGGAAATGCTTCACAAGGCTTCAAAGTCACCGTGAAAGTACGACCGGGCATGCGGCAGGGAGCAGTTTCGCAGAACTTTCAGTTGCCATTTGAACGTTTGGACAAAGATGGAAATGCTGTGCCACTGACCGAGGAGGCTCGCTCATTAGGTGGCGAGGTCATCCTTGTGCGAACCACTGGGAAAATCGTCGGTCTGCTCGGTATGATTGGTGCCCGATTGTCTGGTAGAGAAGGGGGCGGCTATCTTTATGATTTGACCAAATTGGGTAACGATGGCAGTCTCAAGGCCAAAGCTTTTGTCGTTCTTCGGGGTGATGAGCGGACCACAACGAAATTGAAAGTTGCCGATAAGGTTGTCCCCGAGGGTGTGATCAAGGCCACGCTGGGAGAGCCAAACGACCGTGGCACGATGACGCTTTTTCCCCTCGAAATTGAGTTGATTCGTGGAAAAGATTCGATCGAACGTCTTGGTACCACCAAGGATGACTACGGTTCGATCTGGATTGAGTCCGATAACATCAAGATAACGCCAATGCGTGTTGCAATTAAATTTGCGATCGAAGGCGAGTAAGTACTTGAAAATAAGCGTTCTAAGAACTGGCACTCAACCATGAAGCTCGCATCCCTAAGAAAACATCGCCATAACCTGCAGTTAGTGGATTCGTTGATCAATGGGGGGCGTGTTCCCATCATTGCCGCTTTGCTAGCTATCGCTGTTTTGGGTTGTTCTTCAGGGGAGCCTTCTGCAGGTTTATCATCGTCACTTGACCCTGATGGGGATCTGAGCAACCCGCCACTTGATCCACCCTACTTGACCGATTTGACGGAAGGAAGCGATGAGGGCGTTGCAATGAGGTTCGGCGACCAAGGGGCGACCGAGCGCGGAAAAGATCGAAGCAGGGTATCAGCTGAGAGTCAAAGTGATGTTCAAGCCGCCGCAACGAACGCAACTTCTAAATCACCCGCCTCAACCTCAGGGGACGAAAGTTCGAAGTCTACCCAGGGCATCATTGGTCCAGAAGATTACAAGACATGGGCTGTCCCGGATCTAACGCTTGTGGTCACAGGACAACAGCATGGCTACATCGAGCCCTGTGGTTGCACGGGCTTGGATCGGCAGAAAGGTGGTGTTGCTCGGCGTTTCACATTGATGAAGCAATTGCGTGAGCTCGGATGGACATTGATGCCAGTGGACGCGGGAAACCTGGTTCGGCGATTTGGTCGACAGGCGGAGGTAAAGTTGCAGCAGTCAGTCAAAGCGCTGAAGTTGATGGGATACGATGCGGTCGGATTTGGCAGTGACGATCTGCGTTTGGGTGTCGGAGAGCTATTGGCGGTCGCGGCAGCTGAGGATACGCCAGAGAACACCCTCTACACGTCTGGGAACGTCGTGGTGATCGATCCTTCGTTGATGTTGCAGAGCAAGGTTGTGGAGAAAGGTGGTCTAAAAATTGGGGTGACCAGTATCTTGGATGAGCAATCGATGGAAGTGAAACCCGGCGGTGACTTGGAGATTGAACCAGCGGTCGATTCAGCTCGCAAATTGCTGGCGGATTTGAATGGGGCAAATCCAGATTTCAAAGTGCTGATGTTCTTTGGGAAAGAGGATGCGGCCCGTGATTTAGCCCGTGCGGTACCGGGTTTTGACCTCATTGTGGTGGGTGGGGGAGGCGGCGAGCCTACCTATCAGGCAGAACAGATCGAGGGTACTGAAACTCGGATGATCTTGACCGGTAACAAAGCAATGTATGCCGGTTTGGTGGGCTTATATTCAAGGGGTGAATTGAAGTATGCCAGAGTGCCGTTGACTCATGAATTTGAAGATGCACCCGAGATGCGGCAACTGATGGCGGAATATCAGGAGCAGCTTAAAGACATTGGATTGGAGGGATTGGGATTGAAACCCATTCGCCACTCCTCCGGGGAACAATTTGTCGGCACTGAAGCATGCGGCAAGTGTCACACAACAGCTTACGACATATGGCAGGGCACACCCCACGCTGAGGCGACCCAACACATTGTCAGTCCGCCCGCTGAGCGTGGTGATGTTGCGCGGCATTTTGATCCGGAGTGCATCAGTTGTCACGTGACGGGTTGGAATGCCCAAGAGTATTATCCCTACGTCTCTGGATACCTTTCACTCGACAAAACTCCACATTTGACTGGGAATGGGTGTGAGAACTGTCATGGTCCCGGAGCAAGCCATGCTGCCGCAGAGGCTGAGGGATCGACTGTCACAGATGAGGTAAAGATGCAGCTTCGGGATTCGATGAAGTTACCGCTTTCCAAAGCCCGCGACAAATGCATGACCTGTCATGACTTGGATAACAGCCCGGATTTCCACGAAGAGGGGGCCTTCGAGGATATCTACTGGCCCGAGGTCGAGCACTACGGCAAAGATTGAAGCCTGCCGAAGTTGTTCATTGCGGGGGGTGGTCGAACCGCGGGGCTCTGGATGAAGGTCTGGTGGCTAGATGCATGCGGCCCTTGGCATTCAGGTTAGTTGAGACTCAGGATTATGTTTTGGTAATTCTGAGCAAGCTCTGAGGCATCCCAGAGCAAACGCTGGCGCATAAAAAAAGGCGAAGCCGATCTCGGAAGACCGACTCCGCCTCGCACGGGGGGACGCTTAATATCTTGGTGTTGTTCTCGCTGGCAGTTGCGTGCCCGTCACGAAACAACAATAGTCCCAATGAATTCCGAACACGGGAATTCCGATGAATTCTATTACGTAATTTGGTGAAAGCACGAGGTTGAAAGTATGCTTGTGCCGATTGTGTGGATTGTGTCAAGCAGAATCATTGACATTCCAGCAAACGGCCCTCCTGAATACGTAAGCAAGGTACCAGTCTCGCGGAAACTACCTCAGTAATGAGTATAAAATCGATGAAGCAGACAAGTGATGATTTACCCGAATCTTTGGATGTGATCGCAGTTGGTGCGCACCCGGATGATGTCGAGATTGCGTGTGGGGGGACGTTGGCCAAGCTTGTTTCACAGGGGTATCGAGTCGGCATCGTTGACTTGACCGACGGGGAACCGACCCCCCATTCTCCGGGCCCCGAAATCCGGCTGGCTGAAGCACAGGCGGCTGCGCGAGCGCTTGGAGTGCAGGAACGCATACAGCTTGATCTACCCAACCGCAGGCTGTTTGACTGTTTTGAGGCTAGGGTGGCCTTGGCGTCACAGTTTCGGCGTTGGCGACCGCAACTGGTGCTGGGCTTTGGGGCAAAAACTCCCATGGCCTCGCCTGATCATTGGCAGGCAATGCAGATCACTGATGCCGCAATCTTCTACAGCCGTTTGACGAAGTGGGACGAGTACTTTGCTGGGCTTCCCGTGCATACCATTGGTCGTCATCTGTATTATCGACTTGCGGTCGAACCAGATACCATTTTCGGCCACTCGCACCATCTGACGGTCGACGTGACAGATACGATCACGGCAAAGCTGGCGTCGATTGAATGCTACAAAACGCAGTTTTCGCACAAAGCCGGAATTTTGGATCGTGTTCGGGCAGCAGCAACAGTGACAGGGGCTGCTGCAGGTTGCACGGCGGGCGAGTCGTTCGTAGCAGCCAAACCATTCGCTGTGGATGATCTCGTTGCGACCGTCCTGTAAGGGGGACGAAACAGCGGCTGAACGTCACCTGGGAATTCCGGTACCTTTCCCAAGGTACTGTTTGGTTTGCACTTTTGTGTGGCTCTTTCTATGGGGCTGAGTCTTCTCGTGCTGACGGACACAAGAAGACTGAACTCTGTTTTGATGCCTTACCGCATCAGAATGGTAAAGGCATCCAAGTACTTTTGAACGCTCTCGGCATCGGTGTCGGCCCATCCTGCCGTTTTGTGACGAAGCACAGCTAATTTTAGGGCTTCAAAGGCATCCGCGACATCATCGGGAAGTTCCGGCAGTCCGGCGAATGGTTGAACGGTTGGCTCATCACTTTGATCTTGGGCAACACTCGCAGCATTCGCAGCGACGGTATCGCCACCTCCCATGGTGCTAAGTTCTTCTCCTTCACCGAAGTCAGGTGACTCGTGCAAAGGTCCCGAAGCAACACCTGAGTCTTCACCATACTCTTTGGTTCGCCCGCCGCCCTGAGCCGGAAGTACGACATCCTCGTCGGTATCGACTTCAACAATTTCACTGCTTGTGGGGCGTTTTGATTCGACAGCGCCCTCAGCTTCCCAGCGCTTGTTGCGCATTTGTGAAACACTCCATGACTCACCGGCGGCACCTTCAAGCCACATCGGGGCATCATCCCAGTCCAGAGCTGCAAGAAAGTGACTCCAGTAGAGCCCTGCATAGGTGTCATAGGTAGTGGCGAAGCGATCATGTACGCGACGCAATCGTCCCACGTGTGGCGCAGTAACGCCGCCTACACGTCGAACCCACGCTTCATCAGAGTATTGGTGGGAATCGACACCTGATTCGACCAGTGCTTCACGCCACTGGCTAATGATGCGGCCTTTTTCCCAGTTTGTTGTGCTGATCAGGCTGTTCCAAAGTCCCACAAAGGGTTGGGCCAGTTCAGCAAGATGCCCTTCGTCTTCGTCGCTGGTTTCCGATTTTGCGTCGGAGTCGGCCTTGTTCCAGGCGTCTTCAGCAGCATCAGCCTCGGCAACGTCGTCGGGATGGGCCAAGTTCTCGGAAGCGGAGTTCTCGGGCTTCGATTCAATATCTGCGTCGCCGGCATTTGCTTCGCCGGCTCGGGGGGCGTCGCCTGCTTGTGTGTCGTCGTCTGTTTGAAAAGGAGTTTCGTAGCTGTCGTCGGGGGTCATGTGCGTCCGTCGCGGAATAAGGGCGTGGATCAAGGAGGCATGTACGCTACCCAAACCAGCCTGTGCAGGTGAAGTCACGGATCCGTTTTTGCGTGCAGTTACGCAAATAACGGGTTGGATCGATTCAGTTGGGTCATCTTTGGGGTGTGGATAACCTGTTCGGTTTTAGGATGCTGGCAGACGGAAAGCTGTCAATTTGAAAATATTCGCTCAGCGTGGTAGGACATGGCGAGATCCGTATCTGCGAGCAGTTACCAGTTGAAGTGGCCGTCCTTCCCCCTCCGCCAAAAACAGAATGGCATTAGAATCACTATGAACTCCTTTTTTATGCCGCTGTTGCGGCTCCGAACGCGACTTGCCCAAGCTGCTCGCTTATCAAACCAGATGACTGTGACAGCATGTGCTCTGAGCATGCTTTTTTTGGGGGCTTCACTATGCGGCTGCGATTCGAAGCCCGTCCCCGTAATGGCGGAAAGCGGCAACACGCTCGGGGAGTCGGATGAGCCAGTTTCCGAGGCTGGCCTGATAGAAGAACAGCCCGTCAAGACGGACAAGGAGCCAACGGTGAATGATGTTGATGAAAAACTGTTGCGACACGCAGTCTTCTTTTCGTTCAATGAAGATTCAACAGAAGAAAATATTGCGGGTGTCACAACAGCGTTTGCAGCCTTGCCCAGCAAAATTGATTCGATCGTGGATTTTCAATGGGGCACAAATAACAGTCCAGAGAATCTCGATGATGGATTCACTCATGGATTTCTTTTGACTTTCAAAGATGAAGCGGGGAGGGAGGTTTATCTTCCCCATCCTGCTCACACAGGTGAGTTTGCAGACGCACTCAGGCCACACATGAAAGATGTGTTTGTGATCGATTATTGGGGCACGCCTCATCAAAACGAAATCAAGAAAGAGCTGAAACACGCTGTGTTTTTCAAGTTCAAGGATGGCGCTGATCCAGCCGCCGTGAAGAAAGTGGAGCAAGCCTTTGTCGCTCTGCCCGAAAAAATTGATTCGATCAAAGCTTTCGAGTGGGGAACTAATAACAGTCCTGAGAGTCATGATGATGGCTTTACCCATTGCTTCATGGTCACGTTTGATTCCGAGGAAGGACGCGAAGTGTACTTGCCACATCCCGACCATCTGGCTTTTGTGGAGGTGCTGAAACCAGTGCTAGATAAGGTAAGGGTGATTGATTTCTGGGCTCAGTGAAATCGACCCCAAACTGGTGAAGGCACTGCAGATTGAAAAAACGCACCGCATGGGTGTGAAGATGGTGTGTGCTTCAGATTTATCGATGAATTTAAACGCACGCTTTTCGCGCTGTTCCCCGCTCGTTTCGACGTCACTTGATTGTCATTCGAATCGCTCGATGGCAAAGGGTGCTAAGTCAAACGGCATGGTTAAGTCGAGTGCGAGTTGACTGGCGATTTCACCCAGCGCACTGACGAATTTGAATCCATGTCCTGACAGCCCCGCGATGACCGTAACATTTTGATGGCCGGGTAGTTGATCGATCACGAAGTTTTCATCGGGAGTCGACGTGTAATAGCAGTTGGCACTACAGGTTAATTGGGATCCCAAGCCCGGCAGGTACTTAGATGCGTATTCGAGTACTAGTTGTCGATCGTGTTGGTCGATGATTTGTGAATTTGCTGCCTCAGGATCAGGGGTGTCGATCGGTTGGCCGCCGCTATGACGTGCGATCTTTACGCCTTTGCCATTGAAGCAGGGAAAGCCGTAAAAGAATCCGCGGTCTGTCTCGTGAAAGAAACACGGGAAACCGTCCTGCTCACGGTACCCGGGATTTTCGGGTTGAAACCAGTACTGGTGTTTTCTGAATATCTGTAACTTCGTTGATAATTCTGGTAGCAATGAGCGAGTCCATGGGCCACCCGCAATCACCAATTTCGCTGCTTTCTCGGTACCAGAATCTGTAACAACTTTGACTTCGCGTGAATCACTGCTCCATTGCCGCACGCTGCAGTTATGTACCAGCTTGCAGCCGTATCGGCTGGCTAAATCAAGGTGCGTTTGAACACATTCTTCGACTTTCAAAAAGCCTGCGTTAAGCTCGACGATGGCTTCCCAGTGGTTCTCACCCTTGATTCCAGGCCACCTGTGATGGATATCGAGTGATGTTAGCTTTTCAATGGGCAAATCGTAGGCCGCTGCACTGCTTTGAACTCCTGGAATCACAACGCCGTCAGTGGGGCCTAGTTCGACGAGCCCCGTGCGGTGGAAAAGTCGTTTGTTTGACTTTTGCTCCAAATCATCCCAAAGTTCATAGGCCCTCTGCAGCAATGGGACGTAGCATGGATGCTCAAAATAGGCTTGCCGAATGATACGTGTTTGGCCGTGTGAACTTCCTCGGTCATGAGCAGCATGGTACTGGTCAATTCCAAGCGTTCGGACTCCTGTTTTTGCAAGGTGCATTGCGGTAGCGCTACCGACACCACCTACGCCGATCACAATGACGTCCCATATTGCCAAGATAATTCTCGCTATGTGCTGTCTTTCGGTGGATTTTTGAACTCTGCCTTTTGAAGTCAGTTGACTGCTTTCCCAGCAGAGGGGGATACAATACCAGTCGACCTGAGCCAGCGATACTGAAACCTGGGCCAGTCGGGCTTCCTTGGAGAGGGCAACTCTCTGGAACACGGTTCTTTCGAACTATTTCAGCTCATGTTCCGGCTTTATGCGCCCCAGACAAGATTGTTTGTGGCCTGCTGCACCCGTCACAAACTGGATTTTCAGGGTCAGCTGAGCCACCCAAGGCATTGATCGCAATCTGTGATTCGGCTCCTGTTTGCAGTTTGGTGACTCTGCGAGAAGGATGCAATCTGCTGATTTGCGATCCACAAACACACTTCGAGTCGACCCTGCGGTCCTGAATGCAGGGTGCAGGCGGGGACAAGTTGAGAACGTTATACTCAACCTACAAAATATTGGACGATTGAATGTCGCATGACGAAACAAAACAATTGGACGTATCGAATGATGCGGCCCGCAAGTCAGGCGGCCGTCCATTTTTCGTCGCTTTGCTGGTCGCAGCAGTGATCGCTTCTGTCACATTTTTCGGTAGCACTGCATGGTTGCCTGATGATGTGATTCGTACGCCTGAGCTACCTCCACGGCCAACGGTGGCTGTTGGTGACGTTGCTCCGGTTGAGGCCACGAATCGAATCGTGGAGCGGGCTGCGTTTTTCGATGATAAGGTCGAGCCAGAGATTGAGAAAACCGATCAGCTGAACCGCGAAGCTGCGGAGCGATGTATCAGTCGCCTGAAAAGCCAGGTCAGGGTATACCGTCAACAGGTCGAACCTTTTGTTGAGGATCTGACCAGTCTTTCGACTCGGTTCGGCATCATCAGCAGGATGCCTGGTGGTTGGTGGTCGGAAGATGCACGGGTCGAGGACTTTGTTGCAGCAAAATTTGAAAAACATCTGTTTTCAGAGCAGAAACTGCTGAGTGACGTTTCCGGGATTCTAGAGCAATTTCGAAATGAAGTGGATGCGAATCAAAAACGGATGCTGGTGAACGTGCAGGCTTGTCTTGATACCGCGGATCTCCCTGAGGTTGAGGTTCAAGAGTACGAGAGTTTCTATCAATCTGTCGCCAAGCAGTTGAGTGAATATTCTGCTGAACAGGGGAGTGCCAGTGTCTACAACGCGCTGACTGTTTTGGTGATCAGTGAAGCGGGGAGTTACGCCGCAGTGACGCTTGTATCTGGTGTCTTGGTTCGTTTTGGAGCTATGGCTGCAACGACTGCGGCAGCTGCCGGTGGTGCCACCGCCGGGGCGGGGGCAACTGGGGCCGGTGGTGGAAGTCTTGCCGGACCTGTCGGGACTGCGGTCGGCCTGGGCGTTGGTCTGGTAATCGGATTAGCGATTGACTGGTGGATGACGGAGCAGTTCGAAGAAGAAATGGAGTTGCAGTTGAAAGATTATTTAGCGTCGCTCGAGCGGGCGATTTTATATGGGGGCGAGTCTCGAACTGGCTCTCTTGAAGCTGCCAATGACCCAGGTGCCGGTCATCTGGAAAGCGGTGGTATTGCAGACGCACTTCCAAGAGTGTGCAATCGCTTGGAAGCAGCCTACCGTGAACGATTCTACGAACAGATTGTGACAGTGGAGAATTGAGATGAGACGCATCGCTTTTATATTCGCTTATTGCCTGGTTCTCTGTCTAGGACAAATTCCGGTAGCCGGTGCTTCTGTTCCAGCGGTAGCCGGATCGGTAGGAAAGGCGATTTTGAAGTACTTCGGAAAGCAGGGAGGCGAGGAAGCAACGGAGTATTTGTCTAGGAGAGGCGGCAATGAGATTATGGAGCGGGTTGTGACGACGGCTACGCGACAGGGCGGTGATGAAGCAGTGGAGCAGGTCGCCAAGTTCACTGGGAAATACGGGCCTGACGCTTTGGCGGCATTGGACAATGCCCCGTCGCTTGTGCCTTTGATTCGTACTCTCGATGATTTGCCTCCGGCGCAGGTCAAGTTGGCTTTGACAAAGTTGGCGGCGGGAAAGCCTGGGCGTGAACTAGCCGAGGCGATTGCTGTGCATGGAGGATCAGCGCTGAGAATGGAGTTGCAACATCCTGGTGTGGGTTTGTTCTTCGTACGCAGCTTTGGCGACGAAGGTGTGGAGCTCGCTTCGAAAATGACAACCGATCAAGCGATTGTTGTGGCTCGTCATGCAGATGACATCGGAAAATTGCCAGCTACTCAAAAAGCAGGGCTGGTCGGGATGCTGAAAGGAAACACAGAGCAGATGGTAGGTTTTGTCGGACGCTTTGTGGAGGCGAATCCCGGCAAAACGCTGTTTACGGTTGCAGCGACCACAGTGATCCTTGCTGAACCAGAGCGGATTCTTGGTGGCGACGAAATTGTGTTTGACGCTGACGGGAATCCTGTTCTTATCAGCAAGAGTGGATTTGTAGATCGAGCGATGGAAGCTGGTGGTGAAGTTGCATCTCATGTGTCGACCAACTACCTGCGCCCCGTCTATCTCACCGTGATGGCGTTTGTTGGTGTCTTTGTTGTCATTTGGGGAAGTCTCAAATATTGGGCGTTCCGTAAAATGAAAGCGATCGCCAAAATTGCGAAATGAACTTCGTCGTGATGCGAAGTCGGTCAGCGGGGAATTGCGATAATGATCACCCGTCGCTGCAAGTATGCTGTGTGAGCACGAGTTGGACGGCTTCTCCGAGATGACGTTTTGTGGGGGTAAACTCGCGTGTCCAAATCAAACGCCCGGATGCCAGTTGAGATTGAATCAGTACGGTAGGGCCTTCGTAGTTGATTTGAACAATCACCCCCTGGTTACCGTGCGAAGGCCGTGACTGCCGGTCAGCATTGATCTGTGCAAGGTGAATCTGTTCAGGGCGAACTAGCCTGTTCTCGTTACCGTCGGCCGGGGACAATTTGCGGTGTAAGTTGGAAGTTGGCGGAATGCTATTAATGACTCCAAAGATCCGAGCCGTATGTTCATTGACGGGGTGGTTGTACAGGTGGTGTGGCGAGGCAGTTTGCTCGATCAAGCCTTCACGCATGACGCTCACCATATCGCCAGCAGTGAGTGCTTCTTGGGGATCGTGGGTGACCATCAGAGTCGCCGCGTCAGAGGCGCGGAGGACGCGAAGTGTGATCTCCCGCACCTCTGAACGAAGCCGTGAATCGAGTTCAGAAAATGGTTCGTCAAGCAACATGACAGCAGGCTTCCGCGCCAGAGCGCGTGCTAACGCGACCCGTTGTTGTTGCCCACCGCTCAAAGCATGAGGCATGGAGCGGGCGTATTCACTTAACTCAACCTGTCGGAGTAGGTTCATGGCAAGTTCCCGCTTTTCTTTTCGGGAACGACGTGTGATTCCAAACATGACATTCCGCAGTACCGAAAGGTGTGGAAAGAGCGCATAGTTTTGAAACACGAATCCAATCGCACGGTTTTCAGTGGGTTGGTGGATTCCTTCACCAGCTACCCTCTTTCCAGCAATATTGATTTCTCCGGTGAGGGCTCTTTCAAGTCCGGCGATGATCCGCAGCAGAGTTGTTTTGCCGCTCCCGGAGTGTCCCAGCAGGCAATGGACGTTCCCGGGCTCAACTTCCAAACAAGCCGAACTTACTGATACCCGATTGCCGTATTGATGCGAGACATCGCTGACTTCGAGCCCTTTTTGTTCACTCATGGCTGCTCTACTAGCTTGGGGATATCTGTTTACGGGATTGATAGGAGCTGCCGTGGGACATGAGTCGTGACAGAACGATCACAGGTATGATCCCGGCGGCGATGATTGCAAGCGCTGCTGTCGACGCTTCATCGAGTCGTTCATCTGAGGCAAGCTGATAGACGCGAACGGCCAGCGTTTCGAAGTTAAAAGGTCTGAGGATGAGAGTCGCCGGGAGTTCTTTGAGTACATCTACGAAAACAAGCATGAACGCGCATAGCAACGTGCGTTTTAGAATTGGCAGATGCACTTGGGTCAAGATTTTGAAACCTGATTTTCCCAGCGTGCGAGATACAGCGTCCATATCGGGGCTGACACGCGTCAGGCCTGCTTGGATGACACCGAGCGAAACTGCCAGAAAACGGGTCTGATAGGCAAACAGCAAGGCCAAGATTGAGCCACTGAAGAAAAAACCCGGTGACCATTGAAATAGCAGCTCACATGCTTCGTTAAGTCCATTTTCGACATGCAGGATCGCGCCCATGACGCCTATCGCGATGACCCCGCCAGGAATGGCGTAACCCAACCCCGAGATTCTTGTCGATGCGCGGACGAGTCTTGTCGGGTGGGTGCGGTGGGCATGCGCGACATAGACTCCCAGGGCGACTGCGAGAGTTGCGGCTATGGTTGCCAGAATCAAGCTATGTGTGCCAAGGTCAGCGAGCATCTCCACTGCCCGTTGGTCACCGTTGAACCACGTTTTATAGGTGAAAAGTAGTGTGGGAAGCACGAAACCAGCCAGAATTGGAAGCCAGCAGAAGGCTGATGCGGCCAGTGCTTGGGGTAATGAAAGCGTAATGCGTGCTGCCACGCGGTTGCTCTCGTCGGACGAATGAAAGCGACGTGATGCTCGCGAGATTGATTCAAATGCAATAAGAAATGCAACCGCCCCCAGCAGGCATAGTGACAATTGCGAGGCGGCAATCAGGCTTCCGCGACTGGTCCATGTGCGGTAGATCCCTGTCGCCAAAGTATCGACAGCGCAATAGTCCACGGCACCAAATTCGGACAAGGTCTCCATGATGACAAGTGACAGGCCAATGAAAATGGAGGGTCTGGCCATCGGCAGTGATACCCGGAAGAAACTTGTCCAGGCACCAAGGCCAAGCGTGCGACTCATTTCCCGAATACATGCTGACTGTTCAAGGAAGGCGGTTCGACTCGCAAGATAGACATAGGGATACAGGTTGACACTTAAGATGACGATTGCACCCGATAAACTTCTGGCGTTGGGAAACCAGTAATCATCGCGCGTCCAATCAAATGTGTCACGTAGAAACGTTTGCACGGGGCCACTGAATTGAAGCACATCGGTAGCTGCGTAGGCCAGCAGGTAACTTGGGATTGCCAGCGGAAGCAAAAGTGCCCACTGCAGAATAACAGAGCCGCGAAATTGGCAGCTTGTTACCAGCCAGGCAGTACCGACTCCAATCATGGTGGTAATGAAGCTGACACCCAAGGCAAGGAACAGGGTGTTCCACAGATAACCGGGTAATACTGTTTCCTGAAGATGTTGCCACGTACCATCAGATGACCGTCCCACACTGGAAATGATTTGCAGTAGTGGGATAGCCACCAGACAAGCGATCAACACACACATTGAAACTGTGCATGTTGATCGCAACGATTGCTTGGGTTTTGACAACAAACCTTCTCCTGTTAACGCCAGCCAGCACGATCCATCATGCGAATCGCTTCGGTGTTGTTGTTGCCAAATTTGGCAGCGTTAACCTTATCTTCTTTGAAGTCACCGAACTGTTTCAGTACGGGAATCGTTTGGGCACTGGGGGCAATGGGATACTCATTGTTGCCTTTGGCAAAGACTTCCTGTGCCCGGTCGCTAGCCAGAAATTCGATGAACTTGACTGCGTTGGCTTTGTTGGGGGCTCCCTTCACGACGCCAACTCCGGAGAGGTTGACATGGGTACCTCTGTTGTCTTGATTTGGAAAGACGACTTCCACTTTTGCTGCTGCTTCACGCTCTTCGGCAGTGCCACTGAGCATGCGTGCGAAATAGTAGGAGTTTGCAACTGCCACATCACCCTCACCGGCAGCAACACCTTTGATCTGATCGCGATCACCGCCCTGAGGTGGTCGGGCCATGTTAGCGACAACACCTTTGCACCAAGCTTCAGCGCCATTTTTCCCCTGAGCTTCGATGATAGAACCGACCAGGGATTGGTTATAGACATTGCTTGAGCTTCTGATCAGCACCTTGCGTTTCCATTTTGGATCAGCCAAATCCTCGTAGCTCGTGATGTCCCCTTTTTTGGTTCGGGTTTTGGAACGCAAAATGATTCGAGCACGTTTGGTCAATCCGAACCAGAGGCCATCGGGATGCCGGAGATTCGCAGGAATCTGTTTGTTCAGAGTGGGCGAGCTGATCGGCTGGAAAATGTCTTTCTGTTCAGCTTGGAACAGTCTGCCAGCATCCACTGTAATGAATATATCGGCGGGGCTGCGTTTGCCTTCACGTTGCAGACGCTCGATCAAGGCATCTGAGCTTGCTGAGATCAGATTGACTTTGATTCCCGTCTTTGCCGTGAATTCATCATAGATCGTATCATCGGTGTCGTAATGTCTGGCCGAGTAGACATTGACAACTTCTTCAGCATGCAGCATGCATGTCGTCAGTAAAGTGAAAATGGCGACGCGTGACGTCAGCATTACACTGCGGAAGTTAGCTAAAAGCATGAGTATCTTTCTCCTAAGAAATGGTTACGCCAGCCACGAGTCGACCTGGGTGGGTTGCAGTTGTTGGCTGAAAAGCAGGGACGGAGCATCAAGTCCTCGCTGGCGTACAAGAGATCAATATCTCTCTCAGCTTGCTGACACACCGAGCAAGTGACTCAGTGTTGTCTAGCGGCTCCTCGCTAGAATGTTGAATGATTGGTGATGATCCTCGCGTCAATTGGATGCATGAGATGGTTGATATGAAAGAGTTTTGAAAGTCAGCCTGTTGGGCAAAAATTTCAATTTCGGGCTGGTTTTCTGGCATGCTTGCTTCTGTGAACCTGTTCAGCCAGCGACAGAGAACATGCCAACAAAGAATGCGACGTACACGTAGCCCACGATTGCTCCGACAACGACAATGATTGCGGGCGTTACCAGTGCGCCCAGTGTTTTGATCATGGCGGAAAGTTGCGCGCGTTGGAAATTCGATACTTCTTCCAGCACTTCGTCCAAAGTACCGCTCTGTTCACCTACGGCGGTCATGGTTGCTAGCAGGGGCATGTAGGCTCCCGGGACTCGTAATGTATCCGCCAGATTTTGACCTCGAATAATTGCGTCGCGAGATCTCTGAACAATCGAAGCGAAGTAGGTGCTGGTGTGCATTTCCTGAACGGTGATCAACGATTCCAGGACCGAGACGCCACTGCCCACAAGAACACCCAGAGTTTGCGAGAAGGTGAGTGTGCCGCTTATTCGGAAGAGCTTACCGATGATTGGGATGCGTAACGAGGATCGTTCGACCCAGATGCGACCGGCAGGCGAAAGCCAAGTCAACAGAAAACCGATGGCTGAGACAATTATTGCGATGAAAATTTGCATGGTCCACTCATTCACAAAATTCGAAGTCGTGATTAATGATTGAGTGATCGCAGGAAGCGGTTTTCCCAGAGACTCCAGAAGTGAAGCAAGTTTGGGTAACAGATTTGTCACTATGAATCCTGTTGCAGCGACCGCGGCAAGCAGTACCAGCAATGGATATAACAGGGCTGTTGCAACCTCTCGAAGTGTTTCCCGGCGTGTTCGCATCATGTCTGCGGCACGAACGAGCACTGTTTCCTGGATACCCGTTTGCTCACCGACCCGAACCAGTTGCGCAAGGAAATCAGGAAACCCACGCTGCGCTTCCACTGCCTGCGATAAAGGTTGACCTGCTTGCACCGTTTTGATCAAGGCTGAATAGGCACGACGGATAGCTCGGTTGTCCGACTGAGTGGCAATGGTTTGCATTGCTGACAGAAGGCTGATTCCGCCCCGTAACATGACAGCAAGCTGGCGAAGCGACAATTCTACTTGAACGCTCCGCGGAGCGAAGAGGTTCTTCAAAGAGCCTGCCCCAAGACCTTTGTTGCTTGTTCCAGTATCTTCTTGCTCCAGCGTGACCACGATCCAACCACGCGTTCGCAATTGTGTTGCAACGAGCGCTGCGGTGGCTGCCTCGATTGCGCCACTGCGTGTCTGTCCAGCGTCGTCGCGTGCTACGAATGCGAAAGTTGGCATGGTGATTCAGGCTTTGTCTTAGTGAGGTAAGCTTTGCGTGGGGTGGCAAACCAATTCAGTCTGTCTGTGATTGTCTTGCCGATGCTCGCTATCTGCGAAAATTTAAGTTTCTACTTGCGTTGTCGTGTTCCGAGCTACCATAGGGCCACCGATGCTTGTGCGTCTGACGCCATCACGATGCCGTCCCCCACTTTTCGAAATGCATCTTCTGCCAGTGTGCGGCAGCCCTCCTGTTCCGCTAATTGGCGAAGTTGGACCTCGTCTGCTCCGCTTGCGATCAATTGTGTCATCGCGTTGGTCACTGGCAGCATTTCGAAAAGACCGGTGCGCCCCACCTTGCCCCGTCCCGCGCAGTGGATACAGCCTGGTGATTGGTAAGCCGTGGTACCCTGAGCTTGTGGCATACCAAAGGCAGCTGCTTCAGCCGTCGTGATTCCCGTTTCTTGTCGGCAGTATTGGCAGAGTTTACGTACCAGCCGCTGGGCCACCGCTAATCGAAGAGTGGCCGCGATCAGGAATGGTTCAACTCCCATATCAATCAGACGTGTGACCGCGCCAGCGGCAGTATTCGTATGAAGTGTGCTAAAGACTAAGTGTCCTGTGAGAGCTGCTTTGATTGCGATGTCAGCAGTTTCCGCGTCGCGAATTTCACCGATCATGATGACATCGGGGTCGTTACGAAGAATTGACCGGAGCGCCTTGCTGAAGCTCACTTTGTCTGCTGAATCGACGGTGACCTGAGCGATCCCATCCATTTCGTATTCCACTGGATCTTCCACAGTAACCACGTGCAGCGCTTTGGTCGAAATCAATTCTTTCATACCGGCGTACAGCGTCGTACTCTTGCCGCTACCCGTTGGTCCTGTCAACAGAATCAAGCCATGGGGTTTATCGATGGCGGTCGAGAATCTTTGGAAATCGTCGCTGCCCATCCCCAAGCGTTGCAGCGTCAGGTTGTCCATGTTATTAGTCAGCAGGCGTAGCGTTACGGACTCGCCAAAGCGTGTTGGAAGGGTCGCGACACGTACGTCGACAGCTTCGCCTCGGGAAGACGTCCAGGAAAACCGGCCGTCCTGAGGCGAGCGGCGCTCCGAGATGTCCATGTCCGCCAGCACTTTGACTCGAGAGGTGATGGAGGGATGCAGCTCACTGGAAAAGTGGCGATATTCCTCCAATTGGCCGTCGACTCGCAGACGGACTCGAACTCGCTGTGCCAATGGGTCAATGTGGATATCCGAGGCACCCCGCAAAGCAGCTGCCTGTAAAATCTCTTCGCATATTTGGACCGCATCCTCGTCGCCGTTCCCACGATCGGACGCTACCCGAATGGCTCCTGTTCTGGCGACCTGTCCACCGAAGGTGTCACGAATGGCAGCCTCCAGGGATTCTTCTTCTGCTAATACTGGTTCAATCGAGTTGCCCAGTTGGCGTTCGACGGTGTCCAGTGTTGCCACATCATTGCAGTCGACACAAGCAACCAAAACTCGATCGCCAAGTTGGCAGCAGGGTAGTACTTTTTTGCGACGCGCAAGTGTTACTGGTATCCGCAGCGCCCAATTGGGGTCGATCCGCACAAAGGACATGTCCAACGGCTTCGAACGTGATGCTTCTTCAATAGTTGCACTCATTCCCGGTTCTCCATGAGGTCGTCGATCCGCATTCGGGCAGGCCGTAGGTTGCTGGCTCGACTGACAACCAACTGCGGATTCCTTGCCAGGCCTCTCGCCGTTCTTTCACTGATCTGGCCCGACCGAAGCAGTTGTGCCAGACACTCGTCTGCCGTGTACATTCCGTCACTGCGGCCGGTTTCAATGCTCGAATAAATATGAGAGTCTTTGCTTTGCGATATGAGGTTGGCAACAGAACTGTTCACCTTCATCACCTCGCTTACCAAAACGTATTTCGATTTAGCGGCAAGCGGATCGTCACTGCTTTCTTTAAGTGTTTTTCTGATCTGTGGTCCATCACCCATGATCAACTTCTGCGCTACTACTGCCCGAAGAACCATTGCCAACTGCCGGCGTATCGATGTTTGTTCTTCGGGCTGAAAAACTGAAACGAGGCGGTCAATTGAACCGACGCAATCACCAGCGTGGACTGTTGCAAAAACAAGATGGCCGGTTTCGGCCGCTGTGATCGCGGTTCGGATCGTGTCGATTTCGCGGATCTCACCCACGAGAATTACGTCCGGGTCTTGACGCATTGAGGCTACCAAAGCTTCATTAAAGCTATGCGTATCCTGTCCGACTTCACGTTGGTCAACGAGTGAACGATTGCTTTTGTGAAGATATTCGATGGGGTCTTCAATAGTAATGATGTGACCGGTACGCGTTTGATTGATGCGATCGACCAACGTGGCGAGTGTTGTGCTTTTACCACTTCCAGTTGGACCCGCGACCAGAACCAGACCGTGGCTGTAGTTTGCGAGTTGATAAAGATCTGACGGCAACCCAAGTTCGGGGAGCGAACGGATTCGTTCGTCAAGACGCCGAAATGCAATGCTGAGTGCACCTGAACGTCGAAAAATATTAAAGCGAAAACGAGTGCCATTTTCCGCGGACAGGCCTCCATCCAGAGAGCCTACTTTCGGCACCGATTTGACATGTGTTCGTAAAGCGAGCTCGCTGGCAATTCCGGCAAGAGTGTCAGCGTGTAGAACAGGCCAGTCTTCCGCAGGCGCGAGTCGCCCCTGCTGACGAAAGTAGGGAGGACAACCCGCTGACAAGTGCAAGTCAGAAGCTCTTCTCGCAATCGCCTCATTCAGAAGTTGACCGAGAAGGTCTTCGAATTGAATATTTTCAATGTTATTCATCATGGACCATCTTTATTCCGGCGAATCAGCCTCAGGAGTACCTGTCATCACTACCTAGCTAAGACCCGAGAGCCAAGGTGATTGAAGATTTCTGTCTTGTTTACGGTTTTGCAGACCTATCGAACACTGTTTGGGAAACGCTTACATGAGCAACGTGACTTTCCAAACCGCTGATGAACTCTGCTTCTGTTCCGAAAATGCGATGCGTTTGGTTTTCTCGAGCGTGACATTAATCGGGAGAACGCCCGCAATCTCAGGCAATTTTTTCAGTAACGTGACGACTGTGGGGTAATCTGTCGTAAGCGTCAGGTTCCGGTAATTGATGGTTTGCTTGGGCAGCAAAGTTTTTAATACCTCGATTGACTCGTTGCGTAGGTCTGGCACGTTAACGTCTCGGGTCACCTGATCTTGCAGGATCGCGATATTGAACTCATGCAAAAGAGCGGTTACCTGGGCATGTTTCGCTGTCGGACTTAATTCTTGATAAGCCAATGATTTTGCAGTGATTTCATCTTCCACGGCTTTGAGTGTTTGCTCCAATTCCTTTTCGTCAAAACGAAGTTGCTGCAGATCATCATTGAGTTTGACAAGGAAATCTTGCGGCACGGCCTTGGCTACTGCAGCATCGAATTCAGCTTCAACCGTTTTGATCTGCGAATTAGCATAGAAATTGAAGTACAGGAATGTGACAAGAAAAATCGCAACAGAGGGTATAAAAGCTGCTACCCATTTTTCACGCTGGCTACCGCTTGTTGTTTGTAAGGCCATTAGTTCTTCTCGTTGTGTTCGGGGCGGGGACTCGGGGATTTCTTCACTGAAGTGAGCATCGCCGCACTGCCTGTATTTGAATCGGCTTTCTGTTCTTTGAGTTCAATGGAGAAAGACCATGGACCACCTGCTGTCGTTTGGTTCAAGCCTGTAACCGATGGGGGGCGGACCCCCCAGCCCACCTTGGCAACTACGGGTTCCAGAGTTTGGGTAAGCAATGTAACTGCGTCAGTGCGAATAGCGCGACCTGACAAGGTTATTCCGTTCGAGCCTGATGAGATTGAATCAAGTACAAAGCTGGATAGGTCTTGGTTTCCCAATGCTCGCAGCAGTACCGCAAACCTATCGCTTTGATCGACCAAGGTTCGCAAATCGTCGCGTTTGCTCCTGGCCTCTTCTGCTTCCACCAAAAGTTTCTCAATCTTGCTTTTTTTCTCTTCAATTGCCTTGTCCAATCTCTCCTTCTCCGCTGTTGGTATCGCCAATTCAGAGATCTGTGTACGCATCGAAGAGAGGTGAGAACTTGTGGTCCATGCCAATGTTCCGCATAGGAGGGCGGTAAGCACAGCAGCCACCGCCCCTGTCCTCGCTACCGTTTTCGACGATGCTTGGGTCTGCGGGGCAGCAATGTACGGAAATCCAGAACGATTACTGGTGCGTGCGATAATTCCAGTGAGCCACCGCTCAAGCACGCTGTCATCACTCAGAGATTCCAGTGTGCCCGTGTACGCTGGCGGTCTGTCATCGGGTGTGGTCTGCCAGCCTATGTCGGGCAGGTTGCCGCCAAATAGAGTTCCCATTGCTTCGTACCAGCGGTCGCTGGTGGAGGATCTTCGTGTGACGTAGGCTCGTGGCATCGATTCGGAATCCGCTGGTGCGGCAAATGCTCCCGCCAATTCCGAGGTGAACTCGACCCATGGTACACCCGAGCGGTCTGGGGAACTGAGGCCGATGGGATTTGCCAGCAGCTCTAATTTGCCACCGCGTGCACGAACTGCTTGTGCAACGCCTGACAGGATTTCGCTTGGGACCGCCGCGCCCCAGAAGCGGCGAGTGTCCGGTGGAACAGATGACAATTCAACGAAGCCCAATCGACTTGTGTTCGGATCTAGGTTTGAAATTGATTCCGTTTCAAATCGTAACATCTGCTCGAGATCTTCACCGGAAAGTCCGTAAATCGAACGTTCGTCCAAGTCGATGACGCCTGTCCAAAAGTTGTCGGCAATCACATAGGTTTTTTGTGCAGGTTTCTTGCCGGTCAGACCGGCTGCAAGTTCAACCGCGACAGGAAGCGTTGTTCCGATCGGGCGATCTTCCTTGGTAAGTTTTGTTAATCGTTCACCACGCACATCGGCGCGCATCACCTGACTCTCGGTGATAATGAGATAGGTCGATGTTTGTCCGCCGAAGATAGGCACTGTTCGCTCGCTAATGTAAAAGTACTTGATTGGTTTTGTTTACGTGATTTCTTTCACGAAATGTTNGAAGCCTTNNTNGTTANGGCGTATCTCTGAGTATTAATTGCAGAGACGAAGTCTCGCGGCTTATCACCACGCGAGTCGGTACAGAGACGGCGCTACTGTCTCCCAANAGTTCTTCGTTTAGTTCTGGTTCCGGGGTAACCCCTAACTGATAGGCTCGAATGATGCGCGGTCCAATTGGTTCTGCTGCAAATGTCAGGGTGACTGGGACTGGGCCATCTTCTACATTCAATTCCCGTGTTTGCTGAGCAATTGTGCCGAGAGTCACATTTCCGGAATTATCTGAGGTTGGACCGTAGAGTCGCACCACGATCTTATCTCCGTTTGTGGGGTTGGGATTCGTGGAGGAATCTTCGTAATAGACATAAACTAGCAGCGGCTTTTTCCAGCGATTTTCTACTTGTGTCGCTAACCCAGCATCTACCGCGTTTTGCTCGGCCTCAAAAATGAGGGAAAGGTCGGCGTCGTAATTTGTGCCGCCAACAGCTTGGTCACGACCCAGTGACCGCAAAATCCCCAATCCTTCACTGGCAGCTAGGTCCCCGTTGCTGTTGTAAAGTACCAAGCCTGAAGCCCATCCATCGGGAAGCGAGGTGGCTCCAATTGCCGGTTGAACGTACGGGCCATTCCAGCCGCCGCTTACGATTACGTCATTATCCGCGTTTGTGGACTCATCAACTCCAGAGGGTTTTCCATTAAAAAACTGCGGCACGGAGGACGGTCGGATATACAGTTCTTCTAATGAGTAGGGAAGTCGTCCACAGTCTGCGACGAATCCACTAACTGATCGACTGCCGTTTGCTGCGCGAGCGTGCTTCGGACCAAGCACGGCACGATCGATTGCCTGAAGTGTTTGCTGAGTTGATTCAAATCGAGCTTGGTCAACCTGAGTGCTGACCATGCTCACTGCTGAACCCGCCAAAATGGCTAGGATCATCAACACCAACACCAGTTCGATCAGAGTGAAGCCGCGTCGAGTGGTATTCGCGTAATCGCAGTCGTGCTCAAGCTTGCAGCAATCTATCAAATGTTTGTAAGCGTTGGTAACACTCATTGTCTGTTGTCCCCGACGAAGAAAAAGAGCACTAGATCGTCGCCGCAGTCAGCGAGTGTCAAATTGGTATTGGTGGATGGATCTGTTCCGCTGGGGGCGTACTTGGTCGTGTTTTCTTGTTCTGTTTGCAACAATCCGTTCTCGCCAGTTGATACAAGCCTGGCATAGGTGATGTCGCTGCTGTCCATCACGCCATTGCTGTTTGTGTCCGGCACAAAGATTGTTAGAGAATTATTCCAAGCATCCTGAAGGAAGGCATTACCTTCGAGATCACGAACAATTTCGCCGTTGCTATCATGAACAAGACTGCCCTTGAGATAGGGGCCCCGCCAACCAATCTTCGTTACTGGATCGAATGGACCTTTGGCGTAAATTGCTGGAGCAAGTGAACTGAGTTGCTTGTATTCAAGTGTTAGCCAGAATGGTTGGGTTGGAAAAAGAGCCGGTTGTTGGCCAAGATCAGCCCACGCACCCGGACTTGTGGCAGTTCCCAAGATTGCGTCTTGGATGGCGATCATGCTGGTTTCCGTGACAATCTGCTTCTCGCTCTTCTCGCCTCCGGGGGTGAAATTTCCAATAAGCGGGATTACCAACCCTGCCAAGATCGCGAGAATCATGACAACGAGTACAAGCTCGATGAGCGAGAAGCCCTGGCGTGTTGTTTGCTTTAACTTGAACATTTTATCTACCTAAGCTGATTGTCTAATCGAGCTCAAAATACAGCAGTGCTATTGGGCAAGTCCGAGTCTTTCGTTGACGTAGACATCGTCCGGCGACGCACCTGTTATAAAAACACCCCCCGTAAATTAAGCCGTGCGACCCCCGACCTATTTCCAGTGCCCACCGTCCATTCGATCCGGGCAGCAGGTTTTGCGGCAGACCCGTGGTTAAGCAAAGAGGGGGGGGAACTGTGTCCACCCCCTCACCTTTGTCGTAAAACGGCCTATACCGAATTACGATCACTCCGGAGTAAGACTCTGGTTGAACTCGCTCAACGCGTTGTTAGTGGTACGACCCTTTGCGTTTACAATGGCCTTCAATTGAGCTCGGCGGCCCTTACGTGTCTCGTACACAGCAAAGATTGCGGTGTATCGGCCATAAACTTCCGAATTATCGACACGAGGATCAAGAGGTGCAGACGCCATTGTGCGTCCTACGGACGTATTGCTCTGTCCGATGCCGAAACCAACAAGCGTGATTACGTCGCCGTTATAGGTGATAGTGTTTGTCGCAGCATCGACAGTCGCGCCGGGGTAAAGCTCATTCAGCAACTTGGCAGGTTCGTCGGTTCCGTCAACATCCACGACTGCACAAAGAGCGGGGTCAGCGCCACCATAGAAAGCTCTCGGAATGGTTGCAGTGTTGCCCGGGTTCCCCTGAAGGCCCTCGAAAGCTGTATCCGTGTGGTCATAAACAAACTTCATCGGCTTTAGACAGTCAAGTGCCTGGCCCGTGATTGACCCAGCAACGAAGAGATCTCCCCATCCACCGTCCGTGTAGTCGATCAACGTACCATCTGCCTTCAGAAGCGAATCCATGCGATCCGGGTAAGCGTTGTTTCCGTAAGTGGTTCGATAAAACTCCATGTTGGATGCGAGCGCTGAAGTCGTGTTTGCTTGGGCGCTGTAGTTTGCACTGCGGCGAAGCCAGCCAACAACGGGTACTGCCAGGCCCGCAACAATCGCAAGAATCATGACAACCATGACCAATTCGATCAGTGTGAAACCGCTGCGATGTGCTTTACGTTTTTTTTGAAACTTGTTCATCAGATCTAAATCTCCTGTGCCGCTATCTGCTATCTGCTATCTGCGGCAGAAAAAAAAGTGTTAGCGGAATCAGCGTGTCCGTAGCTGCAATTTCGCGAATTGAGGAAAACTCCGCCGTGATCCGATGACTCGGCAATGCGAGGGGCAGCAGGATTGCAATGTGTTTGCCCAATCCCCTGAACCTCTTTGACCACCCCTCATCTGGCCAAATCCGCTGAGCGGATGTGAGTGGGGGCTGTCAAGCTGGGTCGACGGTTGGCTGGCGGCGAAGCTGGCTACAGGAGGTGAAATTGAGAATCATTCTCAATTGAATAGCACTAAGATAGTACCAGGGACCCGGTTGTCAATCGTTTGGGGTTTTATTTTTTGAAAAGTTTTGAAAGCCCTTAGCATTGCACCGGTTCGATTAGCTGATGACTGCCGAACCGAGAAGTTAAGTGCCTCCCTCGAGAGAAACTTCGATTGGTTAGATGCTGCGATGGACACGTTGGTTGGCCAGTCGGAAATTGTTTCGACACGCAGCAAAATGTGCGGCATCGGTCATCTGCGGTTCGGAAATATTGGCTCAGGGGTGGGCTGCCTCGGATGATTAGCTAATCGCACCTTTGCAACCTATTTTGCACAAACGAATTTCATTGGATGACGCTAGTAAGGGTGACACGCCGAACGTGAGAGGAAGGTTGAGATTTCAGTGGTAGCGAACTGGTTGATTTGGGTTCCCAATAAGCCTTTTGCTTTCGCAGCTCGCTTTTTCATTGACATTTGTGGTATTCCCGAACAGACTCGGCTCTCGCCAGCTCATGTGTCGCCAGCTCTTCATTTCTGCCAGATATTTGTCTCTTAACGTTCTCTCGTGCTTGCGTCATTCTGGATACGGCGGTGCACCAAGAGGGGCTGGCAATGCATTCTGAAAAAGTCTTATGACAGGATTTTGTCGTGCGAATTTCACTTAAGTTTCTGATCGTTACACTACTCCTGCCTGCCCTATCGCTCTCGGCACAGCAGTCTGAAATCGTCGATCCGACGACTGAGTCACCTGAGATCAAGGCTCAGCTTGATACGATTCGTGGTGTCGAGCAGATGGAATCATTAAGAAAGCAATTCAATGAATTGATGTCACAGAATCAGCAGTTGATGCAAAAGCTTTCTCTGGCGACTGATAAGATTGACGCGATGCAGTCAGAGATGGATGCCCTTCGCCAAGGTCAGGAGCAAGCTGCTCGCCGACGTTCTGTGCTTCCCGAGCTTCGGTTAGTCGCTCAGATAAAGACGGCTTCGGTTAAACAAGCGGATGTTTCTGTAGGTGGGCGTACCTACCGGGTCTCGGACGGTCGTCCGTTTCGGTTGCAGCTCTCCGATCAGGACGTTTTACTGGCTAGCCCTGCTTTTCAAGAAGATGGCGCGATCCGACTTAAAATCGATGATTTAAGCATGGAAGATCTCGAAGCAGATCATGTGCTGTCTTTCAAGCCAACGCCTCCTGATCCGGCGAAAGCGAGTCCTGCCAAAAGCGAAGATAATGACTAACGGGTCGAATCTGACATTTTTTCGAGCAGCCTCACTAACGGAAAAATCTGAGCAATCGGTATGAAAATCAGAACAAACGTTAATTTTTAACACGCGTTTTGGACGATCGTCTTCTATAGCATTCTTCCAGACGCCGCGTGTGTGCAACGCATCGGTGCGGGACCGAGCAGCGTCGCTAGGTTAGTCCGGAAGAATTTATGCTGGTTTTGGCAGATGCGCGGTCGTTTTGTTTGGATTTGTCGTAAACCATGGATGGTTGCCAGATTCGGAGAGCTGGACATTTATTGCTGGTTGTTTTGATCAGTGGCAATTTGGGATGCTCCACTGTCTGGCAAGAAGTGCCAGTACCCGTTTCGCCTGCGTCCAAAGTCTGTCTCGACGCGTCTTGGTTCCTCGAGAACCCATCTAAGGAAGTGGTCACGCGATTCACTGATGAGCGGAAGAACCACGTTGCTGACGTAATGTCGAGTCGCCAACAAGGCGTCATCGGAATTTCTTTGGATGAGGCACTCCAGGGCAATTCCAAGCCGGGTGCACAATCTGACACGGTTTCTATTGCTGCCGCTTCTGCAGTTGGCTCGTCCACCGGCCCGAAAGCCGAGCAGGTTCATTCTGCCACCGAAATCGATACTTTGCCGACTGCTGAAAAGAGTGGCGGCAGGTTAATGCTAAAAGTAAAGGGCGGTACAAAATATGTTCGCTAACTTCAGACTCACTGCATGCCCTTCAATCGGGATCGTTGTGCGATGCATTTTTGCATCGCTGAGCTTGTCACTATTGAACCCGATGATTCATGCGCAATCGTCTGGTAGTTCCAAAGACAGCACGGGTAAGAATCAGCTGTTGGAAACCTTTCAGACGGATGGACGAAGTGTCAGAGAAGTCATCGATCTCTTGAGCGAAGCTTCGGGGCTAAATATTGTTGCAACGCCAGAGGCAGCGGAAAAAACAGTGACGCTCACACTACGTAACGTACGTGTGATCGACGCAATCGAAATAATGGCAAAAATCAGCGGGCTGTGGTACCGCGAGGAAGACGCCACCGGCGCAATCAGGTTGATGACCACAGAGGAATACCAGGATGATTTGATTGTTTTTCAGGATGACGTGACTCGGGTTTTCACTCTCCTGCATCCGAACGCGATGTCCATCGCACAAACGATTCGCAGCCTTTACGGGCCAAGAGTGGTTCTTTCATTGCAGCCCTTTGATGATGACATCCTAGTTGGTACCCGAGGGTTAGGGCTCGGCGCTGGTGGCTTTGGTGGCGGTGGTTTCGGAAACGGCGGCTTTGGTGGCGGTGGCTTCGGTGGCGGTGGCTTCG